>DATFXC010000137.1:0-4287 GCA_035258625.1 Candidatus Udaeobacter sp.
CGCGCTTTACGAAATCGATGAGGCGCTGAAGCGCATCGAGATTGGAACGTATGGGAAGTGTGAAATGTCCGGTAAACCGATCCCACGCGCACGTCTCGAGGCGATCCCCTTCGCCCGGTTTACTGTGGAGTGTCAATCGCAACTGGAAAGGCAGAGCAAAGCGGCTCGGGTCCGACCTTCAGTCACTTCTTTGTTCGGCTTGACTGAAGAAGAGGGTGCCGAATCTGAGGAGGAGGAAGCCACTCCGCCGGAAGTGAAGGAGTGATCGACGGCTCGTTGTGCAAGAGATTATCATTCTTGAATGCACGGAGGCTAAGGCGCTTGGGAAACCGCCTTCGCGTTACATGACGACCCGTAACAAGAAAAGTCCGCGCACACCGAACCGGCTGGAGAAGAAAAAATACAATCCGTTTTTGCGGCGGCGCACTTTGCACCGCGAAACCAAGTAGCCAGCGATGCAGCCGAAAACCCCAAAACGCCGTTCCGCATTTCGCCGTGCCAATCGGCCCATGCCGCGACGCCGGATCGACATCGCCTTGGAGGCGATCGATTACAAAAATCCTGATCTGCTGAAGAAATTCGTCACTGAGAGTGGCAAAATTCTTCCCCGTCGCGTTACCGGTATGCCTGCATACATGCACCGGAAAATCACGCGCGAGATCAAGCGCAGCCGTTCGGTGCTCTTGATGAAATAGTGTGCGCTGGTCTGCCGAGTCGGCGGCGTCGGACCGACCTGAGCGCTTACGCCCTTGGCGTCCGCTCGCCTTCCTCGATCAGGTTCCAGAACTCGCGGGTTTCACCCAGTTGCGCGTCCTCGGAAACAGGCAATTTGCTGCGGAAAAGAAAATCGCGAACCGTGTTCTTGTGCAAGACACGATGGACCTTGATGCCTTCGTCGGTCTTTGCGAAGTAAATCCGATAATTTTTCGCCCGATAGCGGAAGAGCTTTTTCCCCTCGCGTTCGATCACGCCGAAGCGCTCGGAATCGAGTTGGTCCAAATCTTCCGGTAAAATTTGGAACTCGGCCAGCAACTCAAGCTGCAATCTTTTCGGCAGCGCCGAGATCTCCGCCGCGCTCAGCTCGTTGAAGATGATTTGGAACATGGTTTAATGCTTCAGGGACTTTGGTCGCTTCTCTCCTTTCTGTCCCTCTCCAGCAGGGACCAAAGGGATCACAAGGACTAAAGATAAACCCGCCGCACCCGCGCGCCAATTCGCGTCACAATCTCCCACGTAATCGTACCGGCTCTTTCACCCAACTCAGCGCAGGAAATTTCTTCAGTCCCGTCGCGTCCCATCAGGACAACATCTTCGCCCACGTGCACATCATCGAGGCCGCTCACATCGATCACCATCAAGTCCATTGTCACTCGGCCGAGGAGTGGGAAACGTTTTCCGCGCACTAAAACGGCGCCGCCACGATTAGAAAGATGCCACGGATAACCATCGGCGTAGCCGGCTGACAAAGTTGCGACTCGCATACTTCGCGGCGCGATAAACGTGCGGCCATAACTGATTGAGGTTCCTTTCGGCACGTCTCGCACCAGGCAAATTCGTGTCTTCCACGTCATCACCGGCTTGAGCAACTCCCGAAACTCCGGGAGCGGCGAAATGCCGTAGAGAATGATGCCAGCGCGCACGATGTCGAACGTCGGCTGATTGAAGGCGAGTGTGCCGGCGCTTTGCAACACGTGCGCCTTGTAACTTCCCGGAACTTCTGCGCGGATTTGCTCGACGATTCCCCGGAAACGGACGAGCTGGTCGCGCGTGTATTCTGCGTCTTCGTTCGATACCGGCATGTGTGTCGAAATGCTGTGGATCTCAATATTCGGCATTCTCGCCACGCATTTGAAAACCGCGTGCGCTTCATTCTGTACCACACCCATTCGTCCCATGCCCGTATCGATCTTGAAATTGACTGACACCGGCTTCAGCCGATCGAATGCCTCCGCTTCTTCCAAACTGGAGATCGTCGGGATAAAACCTCGTTCGGCAATAATCGGTCGTTCCCCTGGCGTTGCCGGGCCGAGAATGACGATGGGATGTGGGAGCGATTCACGCAGCGTCGAAGCTTCTTCGAGATTGGCGACCCCAAATAGTTGCGCGTCATCGGCCAGCGTTTTTGCAACGCCAAGTAATCCGTGGCCGTATGCATTCGCTTTCACCACGGCGAGCATCTCGGCGGATCCGATGCGATCGCGCACAACCTTCGCGTTGTGCCGCAGCGCGGCGCGATCGATTTCAACCCAGCAACGGTAAGTTTCCTTCATTTTGGGACCGTGATGTGCGGTTCGCGCAAATAAATTGGCTCCAACGGTGGGGGAAAAAAGCTGCGTTGCGACTCTTGCGCAAGTCTGGCCAGCACGACAGGCGAGGGAAAACGAATCACGAGGCGATCGAATTGCAGGAGCAGCTCCGAAGAAAAGACCGGCATCGCCGGGTCCAGCAATTCGAGTTTCGCTCTCAAGTCCTGTTGGGAAAACAGGGTTGGGCCTTCCACCAATTCGTTCCGGACTGCGCGCGCGAAGAAAAAAGATTTCCTGCGCGCGTCGCCCACGACGCAGTATTCCTGCAGATCCGATTCCATTGCGCAGATCGACGGCCACCCCTTCAAACGCGCGTCACAAGAAAGTTGTAATCCGATCGCGGCCGAGATGGCGATACGCGTTCCGGCATATGAACCGGGGCCAAGTCCAACAACGATCGTTTCCGGAGCGCCAAATTTTCTTCTCACCGCCTGGAGATTTTCGAAAAACGCTGCTGAATTTTTTCGATCATTTGGCCACTCGCACGCGAACTCGACTCCCCCGTCTAGCCACGCCAGGCTGCCGCGCGCGGTGGAAAGGTCAAGCGCGAGAGTCTTCATTGCCTATGATCGGAGAGCGTTATGATCCGTTGGCGTTCCGATGTTATCTCGAACGAAATCCAGCGCGCATGCTCGGGAATAAAATCAGGGAAGCGATCTGCCCATTCGATTACCGAAACGCCTTTGCCAAAAAAATAATCCTCAACATCAAGTCGCGCGACTGATTCTCGATTTTCCAGGCGGAAGAAATCGAAGTGATAAACGGGCAAGCGCCCGCCTGGATATTCGTGCACGATCGTAAACGTCGGACTCGTGACAGGGGCGGCGTTTCCCAATCCGACCACGAGACCTTTGGTGAACAACGTCTTCCCACTGCCCAGTTCGCCTGTCAGAGCCAACACGGAACCGGCAACAAGATCCTCCGCAAGTTGCCGCGCTATTGCTTCCGTTTCAGCGGGGCTGTTGGAAGTGAAGGTAGCCACGACGCAATTTGCAATTTGTGATTTGCGATTTGCGATTGAGCGAGCCAATTCGAGTAAGCAGCAACTTTGGAAATTTTCGTCGCCATTGTCGCTCCAGAGAATTTCTGTCGCGTGGCGAAATGGCGAATAGCAGTTCGTAGTCCTCGCCTTCTGAAATCGCGTTGTCGATGGTGGCACCACGAGCGACCGGCAGGTTTTCCACCTCGATGTCGAATCCGACCTTGCTCGCGCGCGCAAGTCGAGGAAGATCGGCTCCGAGTCCGTCGCTTAAATCCATCATAGCGTGGATCGAGAACTTTTTTGTGAGCCAGCGCGACTCCGCAATCCGCGCGACGAACTTCAAATGCTTTTGTTTCAGCGCGCTCCCAAGCCGGCCGGTAACGAAAAGGTCATCACCCGATCTTCCGCCCCGGCGCGACGCCGCGCGGGTTTTCTCAACAAATCCGATTACACTCACCGAAATCGCGATTGGCCCCGGTGTGTTGCTGGTTTCCCCACCGATAATGGTCATTTCGAAGCGGTTCGCTGCTCGGCGCAGCCCCCGATAAAGTCCTCGCACCCACGCGACGTTGGTTTGCTGCGGAACGATAAGCGTGATCAACGAGAACTGAGGCACGGCTGAAGCCGCGGCGAAATCGCTTAACGGACGCATCATTGCTTTCCATCCGACGTCTGAGGCATTCGTTCCGTGCACAAAATGCACGCCTTCGACAACGCAGTCCGTTTTTAGCACGAGATATTTTTCGCTTCCCGGTATTTCGACAATCGCGCAGTCGTCGCCTGCCCCGGCAAGGACTTTTCGAGTTCTCCCACGCGGAAGATGAAGCAAGATTTGGCTGAGCAGTCGGTCTTCGCCCAGAGCACCGAGTTTCATTGAGAAATGATTTCTGGAAACGCGAGGGCAGTGAGAGTCAGTGAGTTGAAGAGGGAATGCATAGTCATCGAAACAAGAATCGAGCCGCTCCATTGGTAGGCAATCGCGAAACAGCTCCCCAAGAC
>DATFXC010000138.1:0-7488 GCA_035258625.1 Candidatus Udaeobacter sp.
ACCGAGGAGCTTTTACTGCGGTATTCGTACCGCCGTTCCCCTGCTCACTCCGGGGGTGAGAGACCCATCGGGGCCGCTCTGGATAGTCCAAACCTGCTGTGCACCCGGCCCGACGTATATATTGAAAGTTGGGGCTATGCCGGGCGCCGGTGACAGGGTGCCTGTGCAGTCCTCTGCGACTGTATAGGTTCCTGAAGCTCCGGTGGCGTCGAAAATAATCGTGCCCCCGATATTCACAGTGCCGAATGCATTGTACGTGGTGCCATCTCCGTTGAACTGGAGGCCTTGCATAATGGCTACCGGTACGAAGTTCCCATCGAGGTTTTCGTACGCGTCGAAGCTCCACAGGTACAAGCCTCTTAGCATGCCCACGCTGCAAACTCGCGCGTCGGCTGCCGCCCGCGCGCTAGCGGACGTGCTCGGTCCCAGCGCCATTGTAGCCGCCAAGCACACCAACGCACAGCCGACAGCGAAGGAGCTCATTATGATCTTCGTTAACTTTGTCTTCATAGTTGTTGTTTCTTTCTGTTTAAGTTTTTGTTGTTTTGGCCTTCCTTGATTCCTCGTTATTGAGAAGTCATTTCTGGCCGTTCGCCGATGTACAGAACGGAAACCACCGCTGGGTTATGCGGAAAGTTGGCTTCGCTACGCGAAATGGTCGATGCGTTAAAAAGTTGAACCGTTGAAGCGGAGAGACCGCGGATTATACGGATGTCACAGATCGGGTTTTAAACAGAAGGAAACGAAGGCAGCGAAGATTTACGGTCGCCCAGTCGCGATCGACAGAAACAGTCCCTTATCTTGTTGTCTTCTGTTCGGAAAAGTTCGTTCGAGGCGCGCCACTATTCGGCTTAGCTCAGGGCAAGCCTGGTAGTGCCCTGCCCATCCGTCTTATCAGTGTAATCCGTGGCCTGCCACGCCGGAGCCTCGGCGGAGGCGGGTTAATTCTCTTTCGGCGCAAGGGAGGCGACGATTTTTTCGAAGCACGGTTCGCCGCGCAGCGGATCCCACTCTGGCATCAGCTTTAATTCGCCATAGCTGACGGCGCTCGGATAAATCGGATACCGAATGGCCTTGGCAAGCTGTTCGCAAGCGAGATCCTTTTCGCCGACCCACGCAGCAATCATTGCCAAATGTTCGATCATGTGGAGACCATTGACTGAGTCCTCTTCCACGGGAAGAAGCTCGACCGCGCGCCGCCCTTCGCGCAAGGCGTCCTCTTTCCGCCCGAGAGCGGCATCGATTACACCGAGCACGCACCATGCCGGGCCGTAATCTGATTGAGCTTGTACGATTTTCTCTTGCTCAGCTCGCGCAGCAGTAAAAGCCAACTGCGCGTTGTTTTCGTTTTTTGCCATTCGGGCGATAACGCCTTCCACGAAAGCACGCGGGAAATGAACGGCGTCGAGGTCGAGACCGAAGCGACTTTCGTCGAACGCGAGCAAGGCCTCTCTTGCGGCAGCGACGTCGCGTTCGGCCAGTGCACAAGTCAGCCACCAAGGGGCGATCTGCCGCATCGCAGCAGGATTTGTCGCCCGGATGTCATCGATCAATTGGCGCAACGGCCGGATATCAGCTTTCCAATTCACTTCTACGAACGCGCGCTGTGCTTTCGCCATGAGATTGTTTGGCTCGATAGCCAATATGCGGTCGAAGTTCGATTTTTGTTCAGCATAACGGCGAAGAGCTCCGTAACTATCTCCGATGTTGTCGAGGGTTCTAAGGTTGCGCGGGTCGAGCTCAAGTGCCCGCTCGAGGTTTCGAGTGGACTCTTCCCAACGCCCCTGGCGCCTTTGGATGAAACCGGTTACTCGAAATATCCGGGGGTCGTTGGGAAGCGTCCGGCGGGCAACTTCCAGTTCAGCGAGAGCGCCGTCATAATCGAGGTATCCATTATACAGATGAAGTGATCGCGCGAGGTGTGCTTCACCTGCATTCGGACGGATGCGGAATGCTTCCTGAACGGCCGCTTCTGCTGCCGCCAACCGCATGGGAGTATGGTCGAAACCATAAAAGTAAAGCTGGTCATGGTGCGCGGCTAGTTCGAAAAACGCTTCGAAAAACGATGGATCGCGTGCCACAGCCTGGTTCAGTAGATCGATAGCCTGCTGCCCCGAATCAGGGGTGCTGGAACGCCGTATTGGTGTTAAACTAATTGCGCGCGAATAGAGCTCGAAGGCGACGAGATCGGTGGTTGGTTTTTCCTCAATCGCCAGTTTCTCCGCAGGTGAGATTTTAGCACGGAGTTGGCCGGCAATTTTCTGCGCAATCTCGCTCTGAATCGCGAATAGATCATTCAAATCGCGGTCGTATTGCTCTACCCACACGTGAGTGTCAGTGCGCGTGTCGATCAATTGCGCATTCATGTGAAACCGTGTCCCGATCCTGCGGACGCTCCCTTCCAGAACATGCGACACACGCAGATCATTTCCGATCTGACGGAGATTTCGTTTGCCCCGGTAATCCATGACACTCGTCCGGCTGATCACTTTCAGATCGGCGATCCTCGCCAGCTTTGTCAGGACATCGTCTTGAATGCCATCGACAAAAGACGCATCGCTTTTGTCGTCGCTCAGGTTTTCGAACGGTAGAACGGCGATTCCCGTTGCTAGCGGTTGCCTGATTAGTTCGCTTTTCCACACGATCCAGCCAGCCGCTGCTGCTAATGCGATCAGGGATGCTGTAAGGAGTGCGCTGGTTGGATTGCGCTGCACCCATTTCTTTCCTCGCGCGAAAATTCCAGTGCGGCGCGCCCGAATCGGTTCATGCTTGAGCCAGCGTTCGAGATCTTCAGCCAGCGCGAGAGCGGACGAGTAACGGCGCTTTGGATCCTTCTCCAGACACTTAAGGCAAATCGTAGACAGATCGCGATCTATTTTGGGATTCAGCAACCGCGGCGACCGCGGTTCGGTATCTTCAAGTAGCTTGATAGTTTCGTAGGTCGTACCGCCAGCAAAAGGCGGATGGCCGGTCAGCAATTGGTAAAGAACGGCACCAAGCCCGTAGACATCTGTGGCGCTGCTGACGGCCGCGTTGTTTCCCACTGCTTGTTCCGGTGCCATGTAGCTTGGCGTGCCCAGGACGTCCAGGGTCTGGGTAACACTGCTTTCCGATTCGACTAATCGGGCAAGACCAAAATCGGTCAGGTGCGGTTCGCCTTTTGCATCGAGCAAAATGTTCCCCGGCTTGATGTCGCGATGGAGAATTCCATGTTCATGCGCGTAATGAACAGTGCGCGCCATTTTCCCGATTAGTTCCACCGCGCGCCGAATCGGCATCGGCTCGCGCCTGGCGGTTTCGTCGAGTTGTCCGCCTTCGACGAATGTCATGCTGAAGTAACAAGACCCGTCGCGCTCACCCACTTCGTAAATCGGAACGATGCATGGATGCTCGAGGCGGGCCGCGGCTTCCGCTTCCCGGCGAAAACGTTTCACGTGCGCTTTGCTGGCCCAATGACCAAGGTTAATAACCTTTAACGCGACAACCCGATTAAGACTTTTCTGGCGCGCTCGAAAAACTACGCCTTGTCCGCCGCGCCCAATTTGCTCGAGCAATTCGTAATCACCGAAATCCATGAGCATTTGGGAGGGTGGAACGCGTTCTCCGAACGCATTGATCGTCTTCGGAGAAGCCGATCCACCTTCTTCACGCTCAGTTTCGTCAGCGTCCAATCCTGTCTCCAGCAGACAGGCGCCACATGAATTCTGTGGGGAATCAGGCGGAATGGCTGCTCCGCATTTACGACAAAATTTCACCGCTGTGATCCTCATCGCGCGCGCATTTCCTTCTTTCAAATACTGCACGGAAATTCTCCAAAGGTTACGTGAGCAAAGACACTAATTTGAAACTCGCTCGTTTCGCCGCTCGCTCGCCGCTACCCGTCGCGGCTTTACCTTCTATGTCACTGATCCATTCAGTTCCATTCACTAATTCACCTAATTGAGACACAGGTGCAGGGATTCATACCGCTCGATTCCGAAAGCTTTCAAAAAATTCGTGATCGTTCGTATAATTCGTGTCTTTCATCTGTGTCATTCGCAATCCTCTGAAAAATTCGTGATCATTCGTGTAATTCGTGTCTTACATCCGAGCAATTCGTGTCTTTACGAGCGCAACGCGGCGATGAGATGACGCATCTCGTCTTCAATCTCAGCGGGCGTTGCCACTGTGTGCGCGACTTCCTCCCGCAACAGTTGCCGGTAACGCTGTCGCAGCCGATGAAAAGCTTGTTTCACTGCGTTCTCAGTCATGCCAAACTCGCGCGCAATTTCCGCTTGCGATGGCCGATCCGGTTCATCAGAGAGCAATGTGTTCAAACGTTGCAGCAATGGTGGGTTAAGAGACCTTTCCGATTCCTCGCGCAATCGCGCGAACACCCTGTCGAGTACTGTGAACGCCCATCGCCGATCATAAAGCAAATCGGACCTCAGCATGTCACCGCGATCGAACTCGCTGGAATCGTACGATTCAATCTCATCCAGCGGGATCACAGTTCGGCCGCCGCCACGTTTGATCGTTGCGGCGTCACGACGCTCGTTCGCCATAAAATGTTTGAGCGAAGCCAGAAGAAAGGAACGCAACCGTCCCTTTTCCTGTCGCACGGATTGGAAATCTTTGCGTTCTAAAATCAGCGCGAAAAACCCCTGGGTGATATCTTTCGCCTCCTCCGGCCTGACACCCTCTCGCCTGACAAAGCTATAAATCGGTCGCCAGTAAGTGCGGCAAAGATTTTCCAACGCCTCCCGGGCGGCTGGCGATTCACCTTGCGCCTCGAGCACCACGCTCCAGTGCGTAGTGGTAAAAGCGCTCGGGCCGGCAAGGGCCGGACCGGTCGCGGTCAATGAAGTCGCTTGATTCTCAACGGGGGGCACGCCTCGATTCAATGAAAACACCGCGCCGAAAGCAAGCCTGCACGTAGCGAAGCAAACGTTGAGGAGGTGGCGCTATACGGCTGCAAACACGCAGTCTTGCTGGCGGATATCCCGTTACCGATCACGCCGGCAATACCGTTGAGAGTGTCACTTCTCGGTCGATGGTTTGCTTCACAACCTTCTCGACAGTCGCGCCGACTTTCGATCCGTCGCGATCGAGTAGCCATACCTGCTGGCCTTGTTCGAACGAACCACGCGTCATCACCTTGAGTAAAACTCCCTCTTCTGCCGCCGGATTATCGAACACGTCAATTACGATCGCTTCAGTCTTTCCGACTTGCGTCAGCAACGTCAGGCTCTCATCAACGTTTGGCCTTTGCATGGACAGCATCCCCGTGTTCCCCGCTAACAGTATTCGCCCCTCGCTGCCGTGCCGAGTGTGTCGGTCATCACAACAAATCAATGCACCTAAACGGTCTCGACCAGTTCGCGCTCAGGCGCGATTTGGGCGTCGGGTTTCTCGCGTTTGAGCACCCGATATAAGAACCAAACGATGAAACAGTTAGCCAGTAATATGAGCGTGCCCACCAATCCCGGCCGATGCCAGAGATGACGAACCTCAATTGGAATCAGGCTTGCCGTGGCGAAAATCATCAGCAACTCGGCCCAGCGTTGTTGCATGTAAACGCCGATCCCTTCAGTGAAAAGAACCGCCGCATAAAACAGCGCCAAAAGACCAGTCGCCCGCAGCCCGCCGTCTGCAAGCACCGCTTGCAACTTGTGGAGCAAGAAGGCCACAGGCTTGCTATGCTCCAGCAGAATTTCGTCGGCAGTCCAATTCGACAGGGCATCGATCCAGCGAGTCCGCGCGTTCAGAAAAAGCAGCGAAACACCAAGCACAAGCAGAAGCACGCCCTTGCCGATTTTGAAAAGCGCGATCAGCTTGAGATACCGAACACGGCGGGCGCCCTGCAAAATAGCAGGTTCGTGATGCGCCGGGTTCTTCGTTCTTAAATCGGCCACTTTCCAAGTGTAGCGGCAGGCGTGTCGCCTGCAAAATCGCCGATGGTCCCAGCCGGCACGGCTGCCTCTACAGGTTAACCGGCAAATACCGGCTTCTCGCGGCAGCAAATTTCGAGTTTGTTGCCGTCGGCGTCTTCGAAAAAGAAGGCGTAGTAACCCGGACTGTAGCCCTTGCAAAGTTCCGGCCCCTCAAGGTTTTTCCCGCCAGCGTCGCGCACCAGTTTCGCAATCCGATCAACTTCTTCGCGCGTATCGGCCCAAAACGCGATGCGTGTGCGATTCGGTTTGTGGTTTTTATCCGGACTAAGGCCAAAGAATTCCGCCGGTTTGTCGCCGCCGACGGAAAAGAAAGTATGGAAGTATCGCCCGGGTTTTTCGTGAACGAATCCAAGTTGTGGCAAAAATTTCCCGTAAAACTTTTTCGCCGTTTCCATGTTTGTCACCCGCAGATCGACGTGATCGAAGCACCGCGTTTTCATTTTGTGATTCTCAACGGCATCGCCAAACAATTCAATCGGTCGTGATCGCGAAGGTAGGGCGGGCAGTCCCCTGCGCGCCGTTGATTTGCCTTTTCGGCGGGACGCACAGAGTGACGCGCCCTACCGAGCATCGAGAAACCGCGCCAAAATCGGTCGCAGATTTTCTATCGTCGCTTCCGGCCACAACTTCCGGTCGGTCACTAGCGCCCTATCCAACGCGGAATGTTCCGGCCAGTTCGGCTCGGTCGGAATTTGCGGCACCACGTCCACAATGACTCTCCGGGCTGTCTCTGCATTTGCGAGCAGGTGACTGAGAACTATCTCAGCCGAGACCGGTTCCTCGTCGATTTTCCAAGAATCGTAGTCAGTGATCATGGCCATGGTAGCGAATGCGATCTCCGCTTCGCGAGCCAGCTTTGCCTCTGGAAGGTTAGTCATGGCGATCACGTCGAACCCGTTGCGGTGATTGAATTCAGATTCCGCGCGCGTCGAGAATGCAGGACCGTCCATGTTCACGTAAGTGCCGCCGTTGTGAACCGTGTATCCCAATGACCTGGCCGATTCAGCCAACAGGTTGCGCAGGTTTGCACTGATCGGTTCGGCGAACGAAACGTGCGCCGCAATGCCCTGACCGAAAAATGTATGGACCGCGCGGTTGCTGGTCCGATCATAGAACTGCGACGGTAAGACAAGGTCTCGTGGTGCATATTTCTCCTGCAAACTGCCGACCGCCGCCACCGAAATAATCCAGCGAACGTTCAACGAGCGAAGCGCGTAAATGTTGGCGCGGTGATTTATTTCGTGCGGCAGAATCCGATGGCCGCGGCCATGCCGGGGCAAAAAATAAACCTGACGCTCACCTAATCTGCCACCGACGAGAAGGTCCGACGGCGGTCCGAACGGCGTGTCGACTTTGTGTTCGGTCGTATCGCGCAACCCCTCCATTTGATAGAGACCGCTGCCACCAATGATGCCGATCGCCGGAGCTTGTTCTTTCATAAAAAGGATATTGTCATTCTGAGCGAAGCGAAGAATCTCAGATCATTTCCGGTACCGCAAGAAGAGCAATCGCCAGAGATGTTTCGCTTCGCTCAACATGACACCGCAATCGATGT
>DATFXC010000139.1:0-5055 GCA_035258625.1 Candidatus Udaeobacter sp.
AGGTTTGCGTACGCGCACTAAAGCGTATCGGTAAAGACACTCGCCGTGGTCGTCCACCCAGCGAGACCCCGCCTGAAGATCACTCGCGTTCATGCCGGTTCTGTAATTGCTCGAACATCGGACATCCTCCGGTTGGTCCGAACTCGTCTCGTCACTAGTTGCTTTGTTATTCCCGCCGTCACCGCGGAATTGGGAAGGTCCCACTCGTAATGCCTACACCTCGTGCGCGGCTTTTGTCTGTCCACGCTAGTTTGTCGATCCAAACCGCAAAACCTTACGGACCGAAGAGATTGTGCGAGAAGGACAATGTTTTAACTCGTTTAGCCGGTTGCTGGAAAAGGACGAACCGTATGCGAATACTTTAAGTTTTACTTTAAATTAACAGCAACTCAGAGGTTGTCTCCTAGGCATCGGATGGGGGGGGATTCGAACCCCCGGTGCCTTTCGGCACACACGCTCTCCAGGCGTGCACAATCAACCACTCTGTCACCCATCCACTACAATCTTGCTCTTGCTGTGAATCTTAATCTTAGTCGTGCTGGAGACAATCGGAACAGAGCAAGACTAAGAGGAAGCGGAAGAGAAAGACCTCACAGCTGCAAGCGCCGGAACAATTCGTCGAGCGGTAATTGGATGCCGATGTAGAATTCGCCGAACTCCGCGTACTCGGCGCTGACCGGGTCGAACCGCATTTTGTAAACGATGGCTTTGATCTGAAACGTGTCGCGCGCGAAAAGGGTCACGCCCCATTCCGCATCGTCGAGACCAGTCGAGCCCGTGATCAGCTGTTTCACTTTGCCGGCGAATTCGCGCCCGACACTGGCGTGTCCTTTCATCAGTTTGCGGCGTTCATCATACGGCAGCGCATACCAATTGCGTTGCTCGCCGCGGCGCTTGCTCATGTTGTAAAAACAAACCACCGGCCAATCGAGCAGCGTGGGATAAACGCGCTCCTGCCGGTAATGCTTCATTCGCTCGCGAAATGATCTCAACGCCTCTTCAAGCTTTGCAGGATCCTTGCGGACGCTCGAGTCGAGCGTTTGCGCGTATTCTTCCTCGGTCGTGATGTATTCGCTCTCCTCAGTCAGCGACAAATAACTGTAGACTGGCGTGAGCACGTCTGCGCCTAACGAGAGCGACAATCGTTTCTCAATTCTATTGGCGTTGTGCAGAGCGGGCGTGATCAGCATGAAGCCGATATCGGCCTTTGGCGTCACCATCCCAAGCGTGACCAATTGAGTTGAATCCATCGCGCGCGTTTCCTGCACCAGCGACGAGAGATTTGTTTTCGCAGCGTTTTGTTCCTCACGGCTGAGTATCTGCCATTGGCCGTACTCGATCCGGTAAAATAAATGCAAGCAATGCCAGCCTTCCTCTGGAACAAGCGTGGCGTTCTTCTCAGTCATCGCGGTAGTCTCATCCTCACGTATTTCTGGTCAAGCGTTGTACCGGCGTTCGCCGCGGCGAGCGCCTCTACAACGAATTTCCACCCGCGGCCGTTTGCGCTTTCGGCAGATGCGCCATGCAATATTCTTCACCGTCGCGCGCAACGCGGAAATCGAGATTCGGGTCGCTTAGCTCGGTGGCGCCGCAGACCGCGCAGCGATGGAGCGTTTCAGTGGGGCTGCGCGAATCGGTTTCAAAACGTCTGCGCCGCGTCGAAACGTGGTGGCGGTGCCGTGCTTGATGAATAATCTCCGGTCCGAAGAAAATGAAATAATTAATGAAT
This sequence comes from Candidatus Udaeobacter sp., assembly GCA_035258625.1. Taxonomy (GTDB): domain Bacteria; phylum Verrucomicrobiota; class Verrucomicrobiia; order Chthoniobacterales; family UBA10450; genus Udaeobacter. Next base: position 1,730 of record DATFXC010000139.1, read on the forward strand.
GCGGCAATGAGCGCTGCGCGATACGAGTTCGGTCCTAGGAAAAATCCGAGCATCAAAAACGCGGCGTAAATCCAGGCCAGCCATTTGATTTTTACAGGCAAAATAAAAAGGATGTAGATGACTTCCTCGGGATAAAATCGGGCGAATGCGAAGAACAACGACGTGATGAGCATGCCATTGGAGAAATTGCTGCCGAAAAAGAATGCCGCGATGGTCGTGCCAATCATCCCCAGGGCAAAATAGAGCGTCAGTCGGAACGGCCCCCACGCGCGTTCGAGGCCTTCGCCGATGAACCACAGAAACCAGAGCGCGAGAAGCACCCACAGTGGACTGAACGTCTGCGGAATGAAGATATAGGTGACGAGGCGCCAAACCTGGCCTCGAAGGATCAAAGCCGGATCGAGTGTGAGAAACGATTCGAAGCCGCGATTGAGATAAACCAAGACATACACCAGCGCGGTGAAGCCAATCACGATCCGGATCAGTCCCGGAATGCCCAGAAAGCCAAAACGGCGTTCGAGTTTATCCAGCCAGGTCATTGCTCGGCGCACGGTAATGTCGCGCCGTTTGCGTGCAAGGTGGATCGCGTTGACCTCAACGCGATGATTTCATCGTCTTAGGAGAAGCCGATCCACCTTTGCAGATGATCACAGGGCCGCTTAGCTTGGCGCGTGAGCGAAGCCGCACCTAAAAAGACGCCGCTTTACAACGAGCACATGCGGCTTGGGGCGAAGATGGTTCCATTCGCCGGCTGGCTAATGCCGGTGCAATACACCAGCATCGTCGAGGAACATCAAGCGGTGCGGAACAACGTCGGCGTCTTCGACATTTCGCACATGGGCCAGTTCATGGTCGATGCCACCTGTGGACGGGATTGGCTGAATAGCATGCTCACCAACAACGTCGACAAGCTCGACGTCGGCATGGGTCAGTACACGTTTTTGCTCAATGACCACGGCGGGATCATTGATGACCTGATTGTTTACCGGATTGATGAGCAGAAATACCTGCTCGTCGTGAACGCAGCTCGCACGGATGAAGATTTTGCATGGCTGCAAAATCATCTCAACGATGGATCCTCCCTAACAAGTCGCAGCGCGGATTTTGGCGCGGTGGCCATTCAAGGCCCGCGGACCATGGCATTATTTCATGCGCTGTTTGGTGAGAACATCGATCTGCCGGAGCGAAACCACATTGTTGATGTTCCATTCGATGGAACGAATGTTTCGGTGGCGCGCACCGGTTACACCGGTGAGGACGGGATTGAAGTCTTCTTTCGCGCGAACGATGCGGTGAAGTTTTGGAATGCCGCGCTTGAACAAGGTAAGCCACTCCGCATCAAGCCCTGTGGCCTGGGCGCGCGCGATACGTTGAGGCTGGAGATGTGCTATCCGCTGAACGGCTCCGATCTCTCGCCGGAACGAAACCCGATCGAGGCGGGACTCGGATTCTTTGTCGAGCTAGCCAAACCAGACTTCGTCGGTCGCGATGCGTTGTTAAAGACGAAAGAATTCGGCCCTCGCGAAAAGCTGGTGCCGTTCCGGATGAAGGAGAAAGGGCCGCCACCGCGGCCGCACTACGCCGTTTTTTGCAATGGCGAGCGCATTGGAGAAGTGACGAGCGGCACGCTTTCTCCGAGCTTGAAGTGGGGCATCGGCATGGCGTATGTGTCGTCGGCGCACGCGAAGATCGGCGCTGAGATCGAGATCGAAATTCGGGACCAAAAATTTGCCGCCACCGTGGAAAAGAAACCGCTCTACAGAAAACCAGCATCATGATCATCCCAGACGATTTGCTCTACACCGAAAGCCACGAATGGATTAAGCGCGAAGGCGAGAACGTCCGCGTCGGCATCACGGATCACGCGCAATCGGAATTGACCGACGTGGTTTATGTGGAGCTGCCGAAACTCGAGCGGCAGGTGAACGCCACAGAACCGATCGCGGTTGTGGAATCAGTGAAAGCGGCGAACGACATCTACGCGCCGGTGAAAGGCACGGTTGTCGAGGCCAACAAGGCACTCGAAGCCGACCCGGGCTTGATCAACCGCGAACCGTACGGGCAAGGATGGATCTTCGTTCTCAAGATCGAGAATCCCGATGATCTTAAAAATCTGAAAGACGCCTCCGCTTACAAAAAGCAGATCGGTTGAAACCCAAATTTTTTCGAACGCCCGCGGATTTTGCAACCTGGCTGGAGAAGAATCACGCGACGGCAACTGAGCTTTGGGTTGGGTTTTACAAAAAGGATTCTGGAAAGCGGAGCATCACATGGCCAGAGTCGGTGGATCAAGCGCTCTGCTTCGGTTGGATCGACGGAATTCGGAGACGCATTGACAAAATCAGTTACCAAATACGCTTCACGCCACGGCGGGGCGGCAGCATTTGGAGCGCGACCAATATCAAACGCGCCAAAGAGCTCGTTGAACAAAGACGAATGCGACCGATCGGGTTAACAGCATTCGCGGCGCGGATCGAGAACAAGTCGGGCATTTATTCTTACGAACAACAAAGCACCGAGTTGAGACAGCCGTACGCAAGCTTGCTAAAGAAGAGCAAAGCAGCCTCGAACTTTTTCCAAACACAGCCGCCGTCGTATCGAAAAATGATCGGCTGGTGGATTATCAGCGCGAAGAAAGAACAAACGCGAATGGCTCGCCTGGCAAAATTAATCAGCGAGTCGGCGAAAGGAAAACGCCTGCTTCAATAGCGATCAGCCTTTGCTGAAGAGCAGCCCAGCTATAACAGACCCGACACGGTGTTAATCAGCAGCGCCAGAATCATGGTGTTGAATCCGAACGAGAGAACGCTGTGAACCAGAGTAATGCGGCGCATACGGCGCGAGGTGATCTGCACGTCTGAGACCTGGCAGGTCATCCCGACCACAAAAGAAAAATACGCAAAATCAAAGTAATCCGCCGGCCGATCGCCCGGGAAAATCAGTCCGCCGGCATGCCGATCCACGCCCGGTTCGTCGCTGTCGCCATAAAACGCATGCGCGTAACGCAGCCCGTAGACCGTATGAACGAGCGACCAGGAAAAGATCACGGTTAACAGCGTGAGCAGCAGATGAAAGATGAAATGCCCGCCCGCCTGATTCTTTTTCACGCTAACGAGGAATCCGACCGCGAACAGTGCGGCGCAGGCGGTGACCACGACAAAAAGGAAAACCAGGAACCGGCTAAGATCTTGTTGCTGCGCTAGTTGGCGGATCTTGCGCTGCGGCGTCCTCAGAATTGTCACCCAATCAAGCGCAAGGATAACGACAGCGACTGCATTCCAACCTGCAATTGCCGCACTCCAGAGCCGAAGATGTCCCCGCGCGAC
>DATFXC010000140.1:0-5908 GCA_035258625.1 Candidatus Udaeobacter sp.
GGAATCCCAAGGAGGATCAATCCGACCGTAAGCGTCAAGCCTACCAGAAAACACTCTGTCAACGTCCCCCGTAAATACTTGCCGATGGCGTCGTCGAGCCTGTCTAGGACGGTGAGCGACAATTCAAAGTAGCGATTGGGAACAAGACCGATGAAAAAACGACGAATCTGCCCGTTATCGAAGCCGAGAAAGATAAAGATCAACGGTGCCATCATCCATGCTGACACCTTGTTCTCCAGGCTTTCACCCCCGCTGGCGACCGGGGGCTGAGCCGGAGCGGCAATGGGGGTGAAAGTGGGCTCGGCACTGGCCGGAGCCTTTTCGGGAATCACATACTTCCCCGTGTGTTGATTCGTTCGAAAATAATCAACGAACCTAGTCTCAATAGGAGGTTTCCCCCTGTATCCCGTGGCATATTTCAGGAACACATCACGTTCCTCGGGATTAAGTTCGAGCGCCTGATTAAACTTATCCATGAGTGGGCCAAGCTCTTTTTCAATTAATGGCGCCAACGCATTTGATTTTTCTTCCGCCGGCTTCGCTACCAACTGCCGGTATTTTTCATTCAGTTTGTATTTCAGGCGGACCTTGAATTCGAGCTTCTGTTCCTCGTCAGGAATGTGTTTGCGAAGGGTATTGAAGGCGAAAAAGAGGACTAGACCAATGGCTGCGAAGGAACACAGAACTTGAACCTCGTGAGGCAACCACCGGATCTTGAAGCGATCTTTTACCGGCCGAAACACGAACGCCAACAGACCACCGACGATGATCGGCAGAATGAGACTGCTTAATTTCCAGATCAGGAATCCTCCCACAATCAGCGTCATCGCCGCAAACGTGAGATAAAAAACGGTGCGCCGAGCTTTGCGCTCTCGCGCTATTTGCTCGAAGTCCTGACCGTTGCTCATCCTAACCCAACATTGTCGCCAGGCGTTGTCATCTGCACCAATTCATTGGTCAAGCGAAGGCGCTCGGCGATCATTCCCGCAAGCGAGCGATAAATTTGACAGGCCGTCTTCGCATCCCGCTGAACGAGTCCATTAAGATCGTTTCGATAAAGCGCCAGCGTCCGAGTCCGTTCCAAAGCTCGGGCTGTGGCTGAACGCGGCGTTTCATCAAGCAACGCCATTTCCCCGAAAAAGGCACCTTTTTGCAAAACAGCCAGGCGCGTAGTGCTGGTTTCGCGGCAGACTTCTACTGCCACTTTTCCATCGAGGATCAGGAAAAGAGCTGCTCCAGGTTGTCCTTCCTCAAAAATCAATTCATCGACCTCATATGTGCGTTCAAAGATGATGTCAGAGACACTCTTGAGTTGCCGATTCGAGAGCTGGTCAAAAAACGGCACCGTCTTCAGGAATTGAATGCGATCCAAATCGGGGCTTGAGCGCTTCCAGCGTTGCAGCGTTTCCCACAGCAATTTGTCCGCGACGACATTTCGAGTCGACATTGATATTAATTTGTTGAAGCGACTTGGGTCAGCGGGTTAACCGGCGATTTCCCCTCCCGTATGACAGGCAATAGTAGGAAGGATGGCTCGCCGATTTCAATCGAAAAGAGCGCACATGGAAACCGGCTTCCGATTTACCAACGCGTCGAGGACAACGCGTTCCACGTTCACATTTGTGAATTATCTTGACCGATTGAATGAGCGAAACTTCACTCCGTTTCCGCTCCAATTTTCGAATGCCGCGCCGGCTGTAATCTGAAAGTTATCGTTGGCAGCCCGGCCCCAAACGTAATTCTCCCAATAGTCGCCGCTGCCTTTGCCCATCGACCGGCCGTACAAGAATCCGACTTCGCCGGTGTAATACACGCGATTCGTCGGCGGACTCATCAGTTCACTCGGCAAGTCTTTTCCATCACCCGCAAGATTTTCCGATCGAGAATTCGAAGCGGCTCTTACATTCCTCGTCGGCACAGGACCCACATCGCTCGGAGCCAAATATGCGACCGGAAAGAGGCCTAGCGGCGCCATTCCGATCTGAGCCAGCGCCGTTTCACTCGCTAACTGCGCTCCGTCCGACCAAGCCCGCACCGGCCCGTTGTGAAATAGAAGGGAACTGTTAAACGCGCTGAGAATGTTTGGTCCGTAAATGCTCAGATCGGCATCGTGGTTAACCGCCGCGGCTGAGGGTTTCGTCGCGGGACGTTGCGTTGCTCGGGAATGATTGGCCTGCTGCGCTGCGACTGGGAAACAAATGCCGAGTAAGCCCAGCGCAAGAACGAGCGCACCCTTGGACATGGGGGAAACTCAAAACCAAATCAGCGCAAACGCCAGTAAAAACTTCCGAAAGGTGATTAGTTAAAAAAGTTAGATGATTACATCGGTTCTCCCTCTTGTAACGTTGTAACCCTCTAACCTTTCAGCGATTTAACGACGCTTTAAAATAGTCGATCGTCGCTTTGATTCCCTCTTCGAACTCAACACGTGGCTCCCAATCGAGGATTTTTTTTGCGCGAGTAATGTCCGGTTGGCGCACCTTCGGGTCGTCCACCGGCAACGGTTTGTATTCGATTGTAGATTTCGTCCCCGTGATGCGGATGATTTCCTCTGCAAACTGTTTGATGCTCATCTCTCGCGGGTTACCGAGGTTGACCGGTTCGTGGAAATCGCTCATTGCAAGCCTGAAAATTCCATCGATCAAATCGGACACGTAACAAAATGAGCGAGTCTGCGACCCGTCACCAAACACGGTCAGTGTTTGCCCGCTAAGGGCCTGCCCGATAAACGCCGGCACGACGCGGCCGTCGCGAAGACGCATCCGCGGACCGTACGTGTTGAAAATCCGCACGATTCGCGTGTCCACGCGGTGATACCGGTGGTAAGCCATGGTGATCGCTTCCGCGAACCGTTTCGCCTCGTCATAAACGCCGCGCGGCCCGATAGGGTTCACGTTGCCCCAATAATCCTCTTTCTGTGGATGCTCGAGGGGATCGCCGTACACCTCCGATGTGGACGCGAGAATGAACGCCGCTCTTTTGTCCTTGGCCAAACCCAGCGTGTTGTGCGTACCAAGCGCGCCAACTTTGAGCGTCGGGATCGGGAGTTCGAGATAATCGATTGGACTGGCTGGCGACGCGAAGTGAAAGACGTAACCGATCTCTTGTTCCGGCAGAAAAATGAAATTCGAGACATTATGTTTGACGAACCGGAAATCTTTGTTGCCCGCTAGATGTCCAATGTTCGCCGTGTTGCCAGTGATTAGGTTGTCGATGGCGATCACGCGATGACCTTCCGCCAAAAGCCGATCCACCAAATGCGACCCGAGAAAACCCGCGCCTCCGGTGACAACAGAAACGAGCTGGGAACGTTTGGCCATTGCGGATGTGTTCTAATCGTTGCCGGGGACGTTTACCAGCAGGAAGTCAGGCATGGCGGAATCACCAATAATTGTAGGGCGTTTGACTCGTTCGCTCCCGCGCCCTCGCCCGTACGGGATGCACGTCTATGACGCTCGGCTCCTGCCGACTCCATTCTGCGAAACGCCACGGCGTCTGACACAGACGCCCTACAGGTTTCGTTCGTGATTTGTCATTGATTCGACATTCGGCATTCGTCATTTACTTACTCCGATGCGCATTTTGTCCGGCATCCAGCCCAGCGGTGCTCTGCACATCGGCAATTATTTTGGCATGATGCGGCCGGCGGTGGCACTACAAGCCGAGGGCGAAGCTCTTTATTTCGTCGCTGATTACCATGCGCTCACGAGCTTGCGCGACCCGGAAATGTTGCGCGCAAACAGCCGCCGCGTCGCGCTCGATTTTTTGGCGTGCGGACTCGATCCGGAGCGCGCGACGCTCTTTCGGCATTCGGATGTGCCGCAGGTGACGGAACTCGCCTGGATTTTATCAACGGTAGCGCCGATGGGGTTGCTTGAGCGGGCGACCTCATACAAGGACAAACTCGCCCGCGGTATGAGCGCAAACGTTGGACTGTTCAGCTATCCCATTCTGATGGCCGCAGACATTTTAATTTATGACAGCGATGTCGTCCCGGTCGGCAAAGACCAGAAACAGCACATCGAAATCACGCGCGATCTCGCGGTGAAAATGAACGAAACCTACGGGCCGATTTTCAAGCTGCCCGAAGCGCGTATTCAGCCTACAACCGAAACCGTGCCCGGAATTGACGGCCAAAAAATGAGCAAGAGCTACGGGAACAACATCGACATTTTCGGGGACGAGAAGGAAATGCGAAAGCGCGTGATGAGCATCGTCACTGATTCCGCAGCGGTGGACGCGCCGAAGGACCCGGCCACATCGACAATCTTCAAGCTCTACTCGATCGTCGCGTCGAAGCATGAAATCGCAGAGATGCGTGAACGATTTGTAAACGGCGGTACTGGCTACGGCGATTTCAAGAAACAGTTGTTCGAAAAACTCTGGGAATACTTCGCGCCGATGCGCAAACGCCGCGAAGAAATTCTAAAGGACAAGTCGTATATCGACGATGTTCTCGCCCGTGGCGCAAAACGCGCAAACGAAATTGCCGATCACGTGATGGAGCGCGTCCGCAAAGCGGTCGGTTTGCGCTAGCGATTTTTCGATAACCGTTTCGGAGCGGTGTTGCGCCATGCTGCAGTGAGCGCCTGATTTACGACATCGGTCGTCGCCGCCGGTAGATAAACATTTGTGCTGCCTTGCCGACCCCAGGCGCCTTTGACGGCTTTGAAAACTTCCGGATTCTTTCGAACAAAATTTTTTTGCTCGCCCGGCGTCAGCTTCACCACCGCCGAATTCTTGTTTGGATATCCTAGTGTCGCGAAAATTCTTCCACCGACACGAAAATCGGGATGATGCATGTGCGCCGACTCAATCGCTTCCGGAAAAGTCAGCGCCAGTTGGCGAAATTCATTCGGCGTCATAAGGACTCAGAGTCTGTCAGGCTCGAGCAGTTGTGCGATCCAACATTGCCTGCCTTAGAAAGAGAAACAGCGGGAATCCAAGCGACACACCGACGAGCAATGTTCCAATCGTCGGTAACCAGAGGAGCCGCACACGCAAACGTTTACCCTCGCTATGAATAAACCAGATCAGCACGATTGCCGAGAGAATCACATCCATCGCAAAGAACGCGCTGATCCGGTTGGCGAACAGCTCACGAAAGAACAACCCGAAATTCAAACCGTGCTCCAAGACCCAAGGCACGAACTGTGAGTAAGGGAGGACAAATCCCAGCGCGCAGCAAATCAGGTAAAAATGTCGCGGTTTCATGAACGCACATGATGGCACACGACAGTAAAGCCCGTCGAGTAACTTCATTTGTTCTGATACGATCAGCGGGATGCCAATTCTGCGCGTTCACGTTGTTCCAAACAGCAAAGTCGACAGTGTTGCGGGCGAACACGGCGGCGCGATCAAGATCAAACTGCGCGCGCCGGCAGCCGAAGGAAAAGCGAATGCAGCGCTGATCGGTTTTTTTGCCGAGCAATTGAAACTGTCCCGGCATGCCATCGGGCTGGAACGGGGTGAGAGATCACGCGACAAACTGATTCGGATAAACGGCTTGATGGAAGAAGACGTGCGTCGCCGGTTGCTGCGGAAACATCGAAATGAGTCGACAGCTATTCCGTAATTATTTTGTCAGCCCATTCCACGAGCGAGACAAAAATTTTTGGATTACCAAACTTAGCGCCGTAGTCACTCAGCTCCGCTTCGGTCACGCCCCTGGCGCGAGAGCAGGCCCCGCATGCGTAGATCGGGATCTTCTTCGTAGCAATTTTGGTGAGCGTTTCGGACAGCGGCGGCCAACCCACAGGGACGACCGCATTGGCTACCGATTTTCGCATCAGTGAAACCGCTTCTCCGAGGAGAAAGATTTGAATTTCGTGGCCAGCTTCGGAAAGCGCGTCGCTGTGAAGAAATGGAAATGCGGCTTTTGTCGGGTCGTCCGATCCCCAGGCGCTCT
>DATFXC010000141.1:0-21835 GCA_035258625.1 Candidatus Udaeobacter sp.
CAAGTTGTTATTGGCGATCGCCGCAACGTTGAAGATCACTGCGGTCGTAAAGAGCGCGAATGCCATCAGCGCCTTGCTGGCATCCGGCGATACGTACGGTTTTACGCCGATCACCAGTAGCAACGCCGCACCGATCACGACTAAGATGCCAATGCCAGACAACGGGCTGTTCGAGGAACCGATCAACCCCGCCATGTACCCGCACACCGCGGAAACGAAGAAGCTCATCAACACAACGTAAGCGACCCCACCGATGATGAGTGTGGGCAAATGCGCGCCGAGCCCGCTGCTGTTGCCGAAATATCCGAGCAACCAAGCGATCGGCAGCATGCAGATCAGCGTTACCAGTCCGACAATGCCGATCGGAATGTCGCGCTCAGTGATCGGCAGTGTATCGGCCCTGCCGGCTTTTCGCGCGCGCGATGCAGCCATCGCGCCAGCGAGCCCTCTGGCCACCGGTTTAACGAGTTTGAGAAGCGTCCAAATCGCCGAAACGCCGATCGCACCAGCACCAATGAAGCGGACCTTTGTGCTCCAGGTTTTTTGCGCGAGCGTCGCGGCAGCGGTCGTGATATCGCCGGACATCGCCGAAAAATGCGGGACGCCCCAGCCCCAACCAATCACCGCGCCGATAAGCATCGCCAGTCCGACAGACAAACCGACCAGGTGGCCGATCCCGAGAAGAGCAAACGACAAAAAGAAATCATATCCGCTGACTGATCCGCGCCTGCCAATCCGAAAAGTTTGGGCCACATCGGCGGCCAATACTTGCGTCTGAACGGCGACCGCGAATACCGCCGACACAATCGATCCCCATAATACCGCAAGCAGACCGGCGCGGCCGTGCTCGATGTCCGAAGCATGTTCCGAGTCACCGCTGCTTCCGACCTTGAGCACTTCGGCACATGCGACGCCTTCAGGATAAGGCAGGTCAGAAGTCGTGACCAGCGCGCGCCGGAGCGGAATTGAATACATCACGCCTAGAATTCCGCCGAGCGCACAAATCCAAAACGAAATCCAAAATGGAAATTCGGTCCACCAACCGATCATGATCAGGCCCGGGAGCACAAAGATGATCGACGAAAGTGTGCCCGCTGCCGAGGCAACGGTCTGGACAATGTTGTTCTCCTGGACCGTGGCATCACGGAACCCGCGCAAGATCGCCATCGAAATTACCGCGGCCGGAATCGACGTAGAAAATGTGAGCCCGGCCTTAAGCCCGAAGTACACGTTCGCGGCGGTAAACACGAGCGTGATAACGATCCCGATGATCAGACCGCGGATGGTAAGCTCAGCGCGCACAAAGACCGGAGAATAGTGTGGACCCGCGGGAACGGTCAAGACGAGCGTGCTTCGGTTTTAATGATTGAAGTTCGCAAGCCCGCCGAGCTCCGCCAGTTTGGCGCGCAGCAATCTCGGGAGCACACGCGCCTCGCGTGCTCGTTTAGACGCGCTCGCCGAAACGCCTCATGCAAGCCAACAAGTGGACTGCAAAAGTTCGTGATGACGAGGGCGCCATCGCCAGCACGCGAGTGCGCGTGCGCTCCCCGGATTTAGAACATCTCGACGGGCGAGATCGTTTTGGAAGGGGTCTGGCCTGCGTCTTCCTCACCGACAACGATCATGCGCAGGTCACCGATCTCACTATTGATGTCGCGAAATGCGGATTCGGAGAATTTGTCCGATGGGATTAGCTTTTCTTTGAAGCGCGCGACGTTCTCCAAAGCAACATCGGTTTTATCCGACGGCAGTTTAGAGAGAACTTCCCGCACAGTTTCGATTTCCGGAATGCGATGGCAGATCATTACGATGTCGTTTCCGGCGTTGATCGCGAGGCGAATGGTGTCGTCCAATCGATATGCCGTCAGGATCGCGCCCATGTCCAGATCGTCGGTCATGATCAGGCCGTCGAAGCCAAGTTCGTTGCGCAACAACTCTGTAACGATCCGGCGCGACAACGTGGCGGGCGTGGGTTGCGGCTCGAAGCATGGATACCAACCGTGGCAAATCATCATGCTGTCCACGTCGCCAACGAATCGCCGAAACACCGCCAACTCATTCTGCTCAAGTTCTTCTCGGGTGCGATCGATTCGAGGCAACTGGTAATGAGCGTCTGAGGTGGCAGCCGAATAACCAGGAAAATGTTTCCCGCAGCTGGCGATCCCCTGCCCCCTCATTGCCTCATTGAAGGCCCCTGCATTGCGCAGGACCTGCTCGACGTTCTTTCCGTAGCATCGACCGCTCAAGGAGTTCTCAGCGTCATCGTTAAACGAAATGTCGAGCACGGGACAAAGATCCAGATTGAACCCGAAAAGCCGTAGCAAACGTCCGGTGATGTCGCCGTGGCGCCGGATCAGATCGACATCATTCTTCTGGCGAAGTTGTTGCGCATTCGGCGGTTCGTTCCCGATCCGCCGCAATCGCGAGACGCGCCCTCCTTCCTGATCAACCGTAATGATCGGCTCGATCTCGCTTAGGTCGCGCAAGTCGTCGATGAGCTTTCGAAGTTGCGTGGCGCTCTCGAGATTGCGTCCAAAGAGAATAAACGCCCCCGGTTGGACGCGCCGAAACAAGCTCGCTGTTTCCCGATCGAGTTCTTTTCCGGGAACACCCGTCATGATCAATTGACCAAGGGAATCGGCCTTCATGGGGCGCGCAAAGATGAACGCTCAACCCGCCTCCGGCAAGCCCCGGCGGGGCAGGCGCGCAACATTCAACGCCGAACGTCCAATTGAGGGAATTAAATGGAACGCTTTTAGTTGAACGTTGACCGTTGCGCGTTTAAGCGTTGGGGGTTGAAGAAGATCGCGATTTATGGCGGCACCTTCGACCCGGTCCATCACGCGCATTTGATTCTTGCCCGCGAAGCGATTGAGACGCTCGGTCTCGAGAAAGTCATCCTCGTGCCGGCGGCGATCTCTCCTCTAAAGGAGTCCGCGCCAGTCGCGAGCGGCGAAGTACGATTAGCAATGTTGCGGGCGGCGACAAAAGGCGAGCCGGAATTTGAAGTGGACGAATGCGAGCTGCGGCGCCCCCCGCCTTCGTATACAATCGACACCGTTGAAGAAATCCGCCGCCGCGAATGTGACGCCGCCATCTACTGCTTGATCGGTGAAGACAACGTCGAGCAACTGCCGCGGTGGCGCCGTTTGACCGAACTGGAAAAAATCGTCCGCTTCATCGTTTTGGATCGCAGCGGAAAGCAGCCCACCCATTCTTACCAGTTGATTCGTCGTCGAATTGATATTTCCGCCACCGAGATAAGACAGAGAGTTGCGCAAAACGAATCGATTCGGTATCTCGTACCCCGATCGGTGGAAGAAATCATTCAACGCGAAAAACTTTATCGGGAGCAATAGAAATAGCGCCGGAAAATCTAGCAAAAATTTGCGCCGAACTTGCCTCGAACAAAAAGGCCGAGGACATTGTGGTGCTGGATTTGCGCGGCATCTCAAGCTTTACCGATTTTTTCGTGATCTGCTCAGGCACGTCCGAGCCACAACTCAAAGCGATCGCAAATGAAATCGAAACGCGCCTGCGAGAAGACCATTCGCTGCGCCCCGTGTCGGTCGACGGCTTTCCCGCCAGCCAATGGATGGTGCTCGATTACCTGCAAGTGGTCGTCCACATTTTCCATCGCGACAAACGCGCCTTTTACAGCCTGGAAGATTTATGGGGCGACGCGCCCGTGCTGCAGTGGGAATCCGTTTCCAGTCGATAGGGACGAGAATCCGCGGAGGATCGCGCCCTGCAAAAGCTATGCGCACCACCGGTGGGGGGCACGTCCCTGCCCGCCGATGAGCGTTCGCAAACTTCGGCGCGCACAGGAGTGACGCCCCTACCAAAAATGCTTTCGCGCTACTTCTTGGTTGGCGCTGGCGAAGCCGGTGGAATAGCGGTCTTCGGAGAACCCTGCGGGACAGGCGTTGGAGGCGGTTTCACCTCCTGCAATTCGACTTCAAAAATCAGGGTCGAGTTCGGACCGATGTCCGGGCCCATCGCACGCTCCCCATACGCAAGGTTCGACGGAATAAACAACTGATATTTTGATCCCGGCTTCATTAGTTGCAGCGCTTCCGTCCATCCTTTAATCACGCCGTTAACCGGAAACGTGGCTGGTTGACCGCGCTTGTATGAACTGTCAAACTCGGTGCCGTTGATAAGCGTGCCCCGATAATTGACTGTCACCATGTCGGTGGCTTTCGGCTGCGTTCCGGTTCCCTCTTTGATAAGCTTGTATTGCAGACCGCTGGCGGTTGCTTTTACACCGGCTTTCTTTTTGTTTTCTTCAAGAAACTTCTCGCCTTCGGTCTTATTTTTCTCCCCGAGCTCCTTCTGTTTCTGTTCCATGTCTTTTTCGAATTGCGCCATGATATCCTTGACCTGGTCGGGCGTCAGTTGCGGTTTACCGGCAAGCGCGTCTTTGATACCCGCCGCCAGGATATCGGGATTAATGTCCACCTTTTGGCGGCCCAGATTAAATCCGATTTGCATGCCGATGCTGTAGCTGACCTTGTCCTTTTGGTCTTTGAGCTGTGGTGATTTCTCTTGTCCGAATAACGGGAATGCAATTAAGGATGCGCTGACAATAACAATAAAACGTTTCATAAGATCGTGTTTCCGCGCCGTTTTAATTTAAAGTTGATCGCCGCAGAAAGCCGCACGCTAATGGATAAATGTCGCCCGTCAAGAAGACAGCGTTGCCACCTGTTGGGATGCCGCGCTTTTGAAGTTGGGTTGGTGGGGATCGGGATAATTGCACTCTGGCCAGAGGCGCTTGCTGCGATCACCCTTTCGCGCGGCGATGCTTTGAAAATTGGAAAAAGAGTCTGGCAAAATGAGTGCAATGGGACTATTTCCGGGCTCACAGCATGGAACCAAGGCGAAGATTTCGCGTCGCTCGGCATCGGCCATTTCATTTGGTATCCAAGGGGACGGCGCGGCCCGTTCGACGAGAGTTTCCCGAAGCTGGTGAGCTTCGTTTCAAATCGCGGCGCGAAGTTACCGACATTGGTTTTGGGCGTCGCCCGGGGACAGCCGTGTCCCTGGAATTCGCGTCCCGAGTTTTTAAAAGCGCAAAATACCGCTGAAATGAACCAGTTGCGCCAGTTTCTCGCCCACACTGTCGATCTGCAGGCCGAATTTCTTGTTGCCAGATTGGAGGCCGCTCTGCCTAAAATGCTGGCCGAAGCGGCGCCTGGCGACCGAACTACCGTGCAGCAACAATTCGAACGCCTGACCAAAACACCACAGGGATGCTACGCCCTAGTAGACTACGTGAATTTCAAGGGAGAAGGCGTCCTGCACACAGAGCGTTACCAAGGGCAGGGATGGGGTCTGCTTCAGGTGCTCGAAGCCATGCACGGCACCTCTGACGCCGGCGCGCCGGAGGAATTTGCACACGCGGCCAAAGCGGTATTGACCCGCCGCGTCCAGAATGCTCCTCCCGACCGCCATGAATCACGGTGGTTAACGGGTTGGCTTCGGCGAGTAAACAGCTACAGTGGCGGCTAATCTTATGCCGGGACGAGTTCGAATATTTCTTTGCGCGCTTTTGTTGACTGGCCTTGCCTCTTCAATCAGCGCGCAGTTCCGCCTTTTCGGACCAAGATCACCAAAGCCAACGCAGCAACCACAACAGATGCGCAAAGCGTCGGCTTACATTAGCCGCCAGGAACCGTTGAAGGTAAATCAATCTTTGCTCAAGCAAGCAACGCCGGACAACACGCACATCGTTGTCTCCCTGCCAAAGCAGCGCGCTTATCTGATGGTTGGCGACAACATCGTCGCTGACGGCCCAATCTCGTCCGGCAAACAGGGTCATAGTACACCGAGCGGACATTTTAACGTGATGGAAAAGGACCCGAACCATCATTCCAGCTTGTACGGCGACTTTGTGGACAGTTTAGGCCGTGTTGTGCGCGCCGGCGTCAGCGCCCATATCGATTCCGCGCCTAGTGGAACGCACTTTGCCGGTGCGCCGATGAGATGGTTCCTTCGTCTCACCAGCGAAGGCGTCGGGATGCACGTCGGAATTTTACCCGGCTATCCAGCGTCGCACGGTTGTATCCGGGAATCAGCTGATGGCGCGAAGCTATTTTACGACTACGCAAAGGTAGGCACGCCGGTGCACGTCGGCGAGTAGTGAGCATTGCAAGGAACGACGGCTTGGGCAGCTGTCGATTGCGATTTGACGCCTGGGAAGCCGTCACTCCTTGAGAACTCTCCGCCGCAAAAGATCAAGCGCCGCAGCGGTTGCAAGCTGCTTGAACGTCTTGCGATCGGTTGGGAAAAAGAATTTTTTTACCACCGCAGCTGACTGTGCCGACGCGAGGGCGATGTAAACGGTTCCGATCGGCTTTTCGTCCGAGCCGCCGCTTGGGCCCGCAATTCCGGTCGTTGCGAGCCCATATGTCGAGCCTGCCCGCGTGCGCGCGCCCTCGGCCATCGCGCGTGCGACGGGTTCACTCACCGCGCCGTGTTTTTCGATGAATTTTGGGTCGACATTTAAGGTGTCTGTCTTCGATGTGTTCGCATACGTGACGTAGCCGGCCAGGAAAACTTCTGACGCACCGGGCACGTTTGTAATGCTGTCTGCGATCAAACCGCCGGTGCACGATTCGGCGGTTGCCAGTGTTTCTTTTCGCCGCTTCAACAGTTTCACCACGACTGCTTCAAGCGCTTCATCGTTCGCGGAGAAGATGGCCACGCCCAATTCGCCGCGAATGATCGCGTCCGCCATTTGAACCGCGTCCGGCTCGCCAATGATACGAACTTCAACTTCGCCTGGCCGCGCGCAATAGCCCAGCTCGATCCCCGCTATCGCCAAAACTTTCTCGCCAATTGCCGCCTCAACCAGAGATTCACCCATGCCCGAAATGCTGTACGATCTTCGCTCCACTGATAGCGGCGTTTGGACAATAGTGTGCAAAATTGGCGTCGCGAATTTCCTGAACATGGGCTGGAGCTCACGGGGCGGACCGGGCAGAACAAAAACGTGCGGCGACGGAATGCGCGGAATGATGTTCGCCTTCAAATAAAAGCCCGGGGCGCTGCCATTTTCGTTCGGAAGGACCTGCGCGCCTGCGGGGACTTCCGCCTGGCGTCCAATGCCGGAAGCCCATTTGATTCCGCGCACTTGCAGCCTCTTCTGAAGCGAGCTCAGCAGTTCTGGATCCTGACGCAGCTTCAGTCCCAGCGATTCGGCAACCATCTCCCGGGTGATATCGTCGGTCGTGGGACCGAGACCGCCGGTGACAAAAAGAATCTCGCAACGCGGAAACAATTCAGTGAGTGTGCGGCGGATCGCGTTACTATCGGGAACTGTGCGGCGTTCCACAATCCGCAAACCCAGAGGGGAAATCTCACGCGCGATGAATGCCAGATGCGCGTCCTGAACGTCGCCGAGCAAAAGCTCGGTGCCGGTGTTAAGAAGGGCGGCGCGCATCTGGAGAAAGAAAACAAACCTCGAACACCGAACGTCGAACGTCCAACGTCGAAGTGCAGATTCCGTGGTGAACTCCGCGATCGATGTTCAGCGCTCGGCGTTTTCCGCCGAAAATCAGGCCGCGGTCTTGTCCTGTTTCTTGCGAATGAGCGGAAGTCTTTTGCCCTCCACCACCGCCCGATTGATCGTTACTTCGGCGATGTCTTCCCGGCTCGGCACATCATACATGATATCGAGCATGATGCGTTCGAGCATGGAACGCAGAGCGCGCGCACCTGTACCCTTCGTGACCGCCTGCGCCGCCAGCGCGCGCAACGCATCTTTGGTCACGGTCAGACGGACCCCCTCCATCGAAAAAAGCTTGGTATACTGTTTGACCATCGCATTTTTTGTTTCAGTCAATATCGCCACCATTTCATCCTCGGTGAGCGCGTCGAGCGAACTCACAACGGGCAGGCGCCCAATAAACTCAGGTATCATTCCGAACGCGAGCAGATCTTCCGGTTCCACGTGCCGAATCGACTCTTTTCGTAACGCTTCCTCTACTTGAAGGGTCGGGCTGCCAAAGCCCATCACCTTTTGGCCAATCCGTTTTTGGATGATCTTGTCCAATCCAATGAATGCGCCCCCGCAAATAAAGAGAATTTTCTCTGTATTGACCTGGATGTATTCCTGGTGCGGATGCTTGCGACCGCCCTGAGGCGGAACGTTACACGTGCTGCCTTCCAAAATTTTTAGCAGTGCCTGTTGCACGCCTTCGCCCGACACATCGCGCGTGATGCTTACGTTGTCAGTCTTTCGTCCAATCTTGTCGATCTCGTCGATGTAAACGATGCCGATCTCAGCTCGTTTCACATCGTAATCGGCATTTTGAAGCAAGCGCAGGATGATGTTCTCGACGTCTTCACCGACGTAACCGGCTTCGGTCAGGGTCGTTGCATCGGCAATACAGAACGGCACGTCGAGGATTCTGGCGAGCGTTTTTGCCAGCAAAGTCTTGCCCGACCCCGTGGGGCCGATGAGCAAAATATTGCTTTTCTCGATCTCCACGTCCGCGAGTGGGTCCGTCTGAAACGCAGCCGACGCATCCGCCGGCACAGGAGTTTGCAGTACGCGCTTGTAGTGATTGTGCACCGCCACAGAAAGCGTCTTCTTGGCGATCTCCTGGCCGATCACATATTGATCAAGGGCGCGCCGGATTTCGGCGGGCTTCGGCACCCGGATATTCGACGACTGACGCCGGGCGTCCTCGTTCAGTTCCTTATCAAGAATGCTTTTGCAAACGTTGATGCAGCTGTCGCAAATATAAACGCCAGGCCCGGCGATGAGCTTTCGCACTTCAGCATGGCTTTTGCCACAGAAGGAGCACATGGTGAGGTTCGAAGCGCGGGCCATATGCTCTGGATTTCCTCGTTACCCTTTCCGTGACAACACTACGTCGGGCACTTCCACCACCCGACCATCCGGAGGCGTACTGCCGTCCAGCAACTTGACTTCCTTCCGCGACTTGATCACTACGTCCACCAAACCATATGCCTTGGCTTCCTCCGCGGACATATAGTAATCGCGATCCGAATCGATTCGGACTTGGTCTTCCGATTTGCCCGTGTGCTGCGAGATGATCCGAATGATTCGCTTCTTGAGCTTGAACATGTAATCGACCTGACGTTCCACATCGCTTGCCTGCCCCTGCGCGCCGCCGTGCACCTGATGAATCATGATGTCGGAATTCGGTAAAGCGAAGCGTTTGCCTTTCGTTCCCGCACAGAGCAACACTGCACCCATGCTCGCTGCCATGCCGATGCAGTACGTGACCACATCGCAAGTCAGGAACTGAATCGTGTCGTAAATGGCAAGCCCCGCCGTTACGACGCCTCCGGGCGAGTTGATGTAAAGATTGATGTCCTTTTTGCCGTCTTCCATTTGAAGGAAGAGCAATTGCGCGATCACCAAATTCGCAATGTGATCATCGATCTGCCCGACAAACACAATGCGGTCCTTCAGCAGCCGCGAGTAAATATCGTAGCTTCGTTCGCCCCGGCCAGTCTGCTCAACGACCATAGGAATCAATACTTGCGAGACATTTTCGTCCGACACGCTCATGATTTGTCTTCTTTGACGGTGGGTTCTTTGGTTAATTCGATGCTAACATTCGCCTTCAGGAAATCAAGAGTCTTGCCCAGTAGAAGCTGTTCCGCGACATCGTCCAGCGCATTCCGTTGCTGCAATTCCTTGCGCATTTTCTCGGTCGAAATGTCGTAACGCGCCGCCTCCTGCTTGATGCGCAAATCGAGATCTTCCTTTGCCACCTGAACTTTCTCGCGCTCGGCGATGCGATGCAGAATGAAATTCGTTTTCAGCCGGTGCGCCGCCATGCCCGCAGCGGCATCGATCAATTCTTTTTCTTTCTCCTTCAACATCTCGTCAGTGACGCCACGCTCCCGATTCCGTTGAACTAATTCGGCGAGTGCGCGACGGGTTTCATTTTGCAGAAGCGCCGAAGGCAGCTCGAACTGGGTTCGCTCATGCAAATACTTCACGATCTGCGCTTCCTTGGCGCGTTCGGCATCATGCTCTTTGGCATGCTCGAGGTCGTGCTCGATCACCTGGCGAAGCTCCTCCAAGGTCTTGTTCGGGACCAGCCTGGCCGCCAGCGCGTCGTCCATCAGCGGCAATACCCTTTCCTTGATCTCGCGCAAGGTAACGGCGTAATCAGCCTTCTTGCCGGCCAATTCTTTCACTGGAAAATCATCTGAAAAATTGACAATCACCAGCCGCGTTTCGCCGGGTTTGAGTCCGATTAGTTGCTCGCAAAATTTTGGCAGGAAATTTTCGGGCTCCAGATGCAGCCAGAATTTTTTGCCGCTTTGCAAATTTTTGCTGGCCTGCGGCGCGATTTCGCTGATGGGCTTGTTTTCTATCGAACCCTCAAAATCAAGGACCGCAAAATCGCCCATTTGCAATGCGCGCTCCGGCACATCCACAAAATCGGCCGATTGATCACGCAACCGTTCCAGGGCCGCATCGACTTCCGGCGGCGAAACTTTTGTGTCCGGCAATTGCACGGGAATATTCTTATAATCCGGAAGCTCGAATTCCGGCGCGGTGACCACTGTCGCGCGAAAACGCATCGACTTATCTTCACCGAACTGGATGTCCTCAATGTTAGTCAGCGAGGCCACGCGCAATTGCTCCTGTTCAATTGCTTCGCGATAGCTTTTTGAGACGAGCTTCTTCGTGAGTTCGTCCTGGATTTCCTTACGAAATCTTTTGTCGATTACCGCGCGCGGAGCCCTGCCCGGCCGGTAACCTGGGATTTTCGCGAATCGCGCGAAACTGTTTGCGATCGCGTCCCACTCTCTCGTCACTTCGTCAGCAGGCAATTCAATCTGCAGCCTCGAGACGGAGCCAGGCTGCTTTTCCACTTCAACTTTCATTGAGATCAGTGTAGCGGCGCTGAACGTGTGCCGCAATTTGCCGGCAAGCTCCGGACTCGTTCAGCATGTCGCCTTTGTGGAAACGACGAGTCGCCGGAGATTTATTTCTTCATGAGCCGGGTGAGGTGCGATAGCACGCATTGCCAGCGCCCATCGCGCTTCACAAAAACATCTGTCGCCCGTTCCTGCGTGCTGAAGTCTTGCCCCATGAATTTTCCTTTCGTGCGGGTTAATCCAGTAACCACTGCGCTGTCTCCATAAACACGCACCCGGAAATCTTCGGACTCCATCATCTGGTGTGTTAAGACACCCGATTTGATTACCTCGAAAAAACGCGCCCTGTCCACTATTCCTCCGTCGGGGTCAATGATGATCCAGTCATCTGCAACAAATCGTCCAATCGCTTCAGGATCGTTTTTAACGATTGCGTTCGCGAATTCCTTTTCGACTTTCAAAAGTTCTTCTTCTGCTTCGCTGGTTTTCATCTAAGCAAGATTAAAGTGAGACAAGGCCTTTGTAGAACAAACCACGACAATCTAGCCGCCTTCGCAAAAAGTACACCACCGTCGTCTCAAACACATTCGCCTTCGATATAAACCGAATGCGTCTGTGGGACTCCAAACCAATACGCCAACTCCCGATAATCCTCCAAATCGAACATCGCAAAGTTGGCAAGCTTGCCCGGCTCGAGCGAGCCGATCTTATTGCCGCGATTGAGACTATATGCGGCGTTGATAGTTGACGCGGTGATGGCTTCCGCGGGCGACATTTTCATTTGCGTGCAAGCGAGCGACAAAATCATCGGCATGCTCGGCGTCGGTGACGAGCCGGGATTAAAATCGGTCGCCAGCACCACAGAGTGTCCCGTGTCGATCATTTCCCGCGCACGCGGGTACCACCTGGCTCCGAGCGCGTAAACCGAACCCGGCAGCAGGACCGGTTGCACATTTGCCTTCTTCAATGCAGCAATCCCCTGCTCGTCCGCCTGCTCGAGATGGTCCGCCGTGGTGGCGCACAGTTCAGCCATCAGTTTCGCGCCGCCAGAATTGGTCAATTGATCGACGTGCCCGCGCAATTTTAGTCCGATGTTTTTGGCTGCAGATAAAATTTTGCGCGACCGATCAATATCGAAATAGCCGCGCTCGCAAAAAACATCGCAAAACTCAGCCAGTTTTTCCGCCGCCACACGCGGCAACATTTCCTGAATCACAAGCTCGACATAATCACCTGGCGAGATTTCCCGCGGAACAGCATGTGCCCCAAGAAACGTCGGCACGATTTCCAACGGCACTTCCTCATTAAGCTGCCGCACAACGCGCAAAATTTTCAATTCATCTTCAACATTTAGCCCGTAGCCCGACTTCGCCTCGACTGTGGTGGTTCCACAGCACAGGAACCAGTTCGCATGTTTCTTTGCCTGGGTCAGAAGATCGGCTTCACTTGCAGCGCGGGTCTTTTCCACCGTTGACCAAATCCCACCGCCGGCTTTCGCGATCTGCTCATATGTTTCGCCTCGTGCGCGCCGCTCGAAATCGCCGAGCCGATTTCCCGCAAAAACCAAATGCGTATGCGCATCGACGAACCCCGGCATTACAACGCGCTCACCGGCGTCGATAATGTTTGCGTCGCCAAAATTCTTTTCGATCTCATCACTGGCGCCGACGCTCTCGATCTTGCCGTTGCGGATGAGCATTCCGCCATCGCGAACAATCCCAAGCTCCGACATCTCCGGACCAACACGCGAGCGCTTTGGTCCGCTCAGCGTAACAATTTGCGAAGCGTGCAGAACGGTGAGTGAACTCATGGTCCGTCAAACCGATGGGGCGATCCAGTCAACACTTCAACTGAGCTTCCCCTCCACAACCTCGTTGATGCTCTTGAAGTGCGTCTCCGACTCTGCGCTGATTTTTTGGATTTCCTTGGCGAGCATGGCCTTGAATTTTTCGTCCTTCAACTGCCCGAGATTAATTCGCACGTTCATCGCTGCTCCCTCAATGCAGGCACGCGTGGCCAGCGTGCCGACACCGACATCTGAAATCGAAGCAGGATTTCCTTGCTCAGCCATCTCCGCCAGCAACTGGTAGGACTTGGCAGCAGTCTTCATCACTTTCAACGGGGCCTCGGCCGCATGCTTTGTCGCTTCCTGAATTGCCGCCGTGCGCGCTGCTTTTTCTTCTGGTGAATTCTTAGGTAGGCCGAATGCCTCCATCACTTTGTTGAACGCAGCCGTGTCTTCGTCTACCAGCGACAACAATTCGTCTTTGAGTTGTTGCGCCTTCACCGCCCAATCGCTGAAATATTCGAGCTGATCGTCCCAGCCACGTTTGCCTGCGGAAAGGTTTGCGACCATTCCGCCCAGTGACGCGCCCAACGCTCCCATCAGAGCCGCAACGGATCCGCCGCCAGGCGTGGGCGAATCGCTCAAGGTTTCGTTGCAAAACTCGCGCACATTCAGTTTCGCCAGGGACGGCTTCGGCTTAGCAGATTCAATCTTTAATTCGATCACCTTTTCGTTGGTATCGAAATGCTTCAGTTCACCCAACCCCATCGAGCGGATTGCGATGTCCATCAGTTCCTCTTCCGAAACACCTTCGGACCATCGTTGTTTGCGGAGAAAATAACGCCCTGCTTCGACCAAAGATTTTTTTGGTACCATCCCAACGATCTCCGAACCCGTTACGCGTAACCCACGCTTCGCCGCCGACTCAACGCATGCGTCGAATGCTACGTGTAGAGGTGTTTCCTCGATGTTCGTCAGATTCATCGAGACCTGCGCGATGCCGTACTCCTTCACGAACCAGCCTATTCCTTTCACGTGCTTCAGCATCCCGGGAATGCGCACCGGTTCGCCGTTCGCGTCCAGCACTGGCTTTCCCGAGGCTCTGCCGTCTTCGGTCTTCACTCTCCCCTGCTCTCGCACATCAAACGCCACGGAGTTCGCGCGCCGAAAGGATTTCGTGTTTAGGTTGACGTTGTAAGCGATCAGGAAATCGCGAACGCCAATCACGGTCGCGCCGGATTTCTCGTTGAACAACGCCGGTCCGAAATCGGGTTTCCACTCCGGCTGTTTTATCTTTTCGAAAAAACCTTCGTATTCGCCCGCTCGGATCACGGCAAGATTTGCACGGGACTTATCCCTGGCCGCTGTCTCATAGAGATAGACTGGAATTTTCAATTCCTCTCCGACGCGTTTCCCCAGCCGATTTGCGCATTTGATCGCTTCTTCCCAGCTGACGTCGCTTACCGGAATGAACGGACAAACATCTGTCGCGCCCATCCGCGGATGCGCGCCCTTGTGTTTTCGCATGTCGATGAGTTCCGCCGCTTTTCTGATTCCGCGAAATGCCGCTTCCACCGTGGCGTCGGGATCCCCCACAAAAGTCACCACCGTCCGGTTTGTGCTCGCACCGGGATCAACATCGAGCAACGAAACGCCATCGACTGACTGAATCGCATCGGTAATCTGCCGAATCACATTCCGGTCGCGTCCCTCGGAAAAATTCGGCACACACTCGATGAGTTTTTTCATCTGGAGCAAAGCTGAATCAAATGCCGTGCCCTATCTCAAGAAGGAAATCTCATTTGAGATCGATTTAATTGCGCGGCTGCGGCTTTATCGGAAGGCCGATGTCATGCGCGGCGGCGAATTCGATGGCACGAGAGTAACCCGCATCGGCGTGGCGGAGAATGCCCATGCCAGGATCGCTGGTGAGAACGCGCTCCAGTCGGCGCTTGGAACTCTCAGTGCCGTCGGCGACGACCACCATGCCGGCGTGCTGCGAAAAACCGATGCCGACGCCACCGCCATTATGGATCGATACCCACGACGCTCCCGCTGCAGTGTTGATGAGGGCGTTGAGCAATGGCCAGTCTGCGATGGCGTCGCTGCCATCCAGCATGCCTTCGGTCTCGCGGTTCGGCGATGCGACCGAACCGGCGTCGAGATGATCGCGGCCAATCACGACCGGCGCTTTGATTTCGCCACGCTTCACCAGCTCGTTCATCGTTACGCCGAACTCGGCGCGCTCGCCATAACCGAGCCAGCAAATTCGCGCTGGCAAACCCTGATATTGAATTCGCTCCTTCGCCAGTTTCATCCATCGCGCCAGCGTTTGGTTTTTTGGAAATAATTCGAGCGCGAGTTTGTCTGTGCGCGCGATATCTGCGGGATCACCGCTCAAGGCCACCCAGCGGAACGGACCCCGCCCTTCGCAAAAGAGTTGGCGAATGTATTCAGGAACAAAACCGGGAATGTCGAAAGCGTTTTCTATCCCGGCTTTTTGTGCCTGCGCGCGAATATTGTTTCCGTAATCGAAAGTGACCGCGCCATTCTTCTGCAGCGCGAGCATCGCTTCGACGTGCATTGCCATGGATTGCATCGCGCGCTCGATGTATCCATCCGGATCTTTCCGTCGCAGCGCGAGCGCGTCTTCGAGCGATATCCCGTGTGGCACGTAACCGTTCAACGCATCGTGCGCGCTGGTTTGGTCCGTGAGCACGTCGGGAATGATGCCGCGTTTGACGATTTCAGGCAGCACGTCGGCACAATTACCGACTAAACCCACTGAAATCGATTTTTGATCCTTTCGCGCCTGATCAATTAGCTTCAGCGCTTCATCAAGTGACCAAGCGATCTTGTCGCAGTAACCGCTTTTCAATCGCTTCTCGATCCGCGCCGGATCGACCTCAACACCGAGGAAAACTGCACCGTTCATAGTCGCGGCGAGCGGCTGCGCGCCACCCATGCCGCCGAGGCCGCCTGTCAAAACGAATTTTCCGTCGAGCGACCCGCCAAAATGTTTCCGCCCGGCGGCGGCAAAAGTTTCAAAGGTACCCTGCACGATCCCCTGGCTACCGATGTAAATCCACGAACCGGCCGTCATTTGTCCGTACATCGTCAGTCCCATCCGCTCGAGGCGATTGAACTCGGCATAGTTGTTCCACTGACCGACAAGGTTGGAGTTGGCGATCAGGACGCGCGGTGCTTCATCGTGGGTCGTAAATTTGCCGACCGGCTTTCCCGATTGCACGAGAAGCGTCTCGCTATTTTCGAGTTCGCGCAGCGAATCGACAATTGCATCGAAAGCTTCCCAGCTCCTCGCGGCGCGACCTGTTCCGCCATAAACAAGCAGTTGATCGGGATTTTCTGCGACCTCCGGGTCGAGATTGTTCATTAACATCCGCATGGCCGCTTCCTGATGCCAGCCTTTGCACATACGTTCACTGCCGCGTGGCGCGTGAATGATTCGCTTTCCACTCATGAGTGATTCCCTCCTGAATCAAAATCGCCGTGGCGAATCGCTCCAGCAAGACGGGCGATATCGCCCGAGAGCGAGCGATCCTGAGTGAGCGGCGGCACGACTTTTCGCACAGCAGCGTACGCTCGCTCGACACCGCGACCGGCTTTCAATGGACGGCGACGGTCCAGACCTTCAGCGGCCACAAGCAGCTCGATCGCAAGCAAGTTTTCCGCAAGATCGACGATCGACCGCAACTTCAGCGCGCTCGTCATTCCCATGGATACGTGATCTTCTTTTCCGCCGGACGTTGTGATGTTGTCAACGCTGGCCGGATGCGCGAGCACGCGCGCTTCGTTGACCAACGAAGCCGCCGCGACATGCGCAATCATGAAACCCGATTCCAAGCCGGGCCGGTTAGCGAGAAATGCAGGTAGACCCTCGCTCTTGTCAGGATTAACTAGGCGATCAGTCCGGCGTTCGCTCATGCCCATCAGATCGGCGATTGCAATGGCGGCGTAGTCGAACGCCAGCGCCAGCGGCGCGCCATGGAAATTTCCGCCGGAAATCACATCGCCGTTATCTAGGAACACAAGCGGATTGTCGGTCGCGGACGCGGATTCAATCAGCAAAACGTCTTCGCAATGAGCCAGCGCGCCGCGCACTGCGCCGTGCACCTGTGGCATGCAGCGCAGGCTGTACGCGTCCTGCACACGTGGATCGTCCGTGAGATGCGAAAGGCGGATTTCGCTCCCTTCCATGAGGGACAAAAGATGTTCGGCCACGGCTCTCTGTCCCGGGTGCGGCCGCGCGTTCTGTAAACGCGGATCGAACGCGACGGGCGTGCCTTTGAGAGCTTCGAGACTCATCGCGCCAGAGACATCCGCTACGCGCGCGAGCCGTTTTGCGCGCAGAAGCGCCAGCCCCCCAACCGCGTGCATCGCCTGGGTGCCATTGAGCAGAGCCAGACCTTCCTTGGCTTCGAGCTGCACAGGTTTCAATTGCGCCTGCCCTAGCGCTTCGGCACTTGGCATCCGCTGACCTTCGAAAGATGCTTCGCCCTCGCCAATCACGCTTAATGCCAGATGTGCCAGCGGAGCGAGATCGCCACTCGCGCCGACAGATCCTTTTTCGGGAACGACAGGATGCACGCGCCGGTTGAGCATCTCACAAAGCAGCTCGATGATTTTGCCGCGAATTCCGCTGAAGCCGAGCGTAAGCACATTGGCCCGGAGCAGCATCATTGCGCGCACTTCGGGATCGGAGAGGGCTGGGCCGATTCCGCAGGCGTGACTGCGGACAAGGTTCAATTGGAGTTGGCAGAGTTCGCTCACTGGCACCCGGACATCGGAGAGCTTTCCGAACCCAGTGTTGACGCCGTAGACCACTGCATCGCGCGCCACGATTTGCTCGATCAGTTTGCGCGAGGCAGCCATGCGCGGCGCCACCGACCGCGCGATTGTCACATGCTCGCCACAAATTGAGACTGCCGCGATTTGCTCCAGAGTGAGCGCCTGACCGTTCAGCTCCACTTGTCCAGTGTAATGAAAAAAATTCTGTTGGGAAGAGAGCGGCCGGAGGCGGATTCGCCGCGTACGGTCGCATCCGTCGCGTAGCTCACGTTCGAAAAAAGGCCAGGCCGAAACACGACCTGGCCTTTTGGGCGAAACCGCCCAGAATGGATAGTTCGCGCTGAATTTATTTGGTTGTTTTCCCCGGAGGTGGAGGGGCTGCTTCCCTGTGTTGGGCACAAGCTCCAAGTCCCAAAGCGGTGACCAGAACGGCCACGATCATGATCCTTTTCAATAGCTTCAATCTATCTCGCCTCCTTTCACAGCAAGTTGCTCCGGTCTGTTTAGGCAGGGAATAACGGAGAAGCAATGCTTTTCTTTAGTTTTTTAATCAGCACAAAGTGGGCGCCAGCTTTACTTTGCGTAGGCAGTTGTACCGTGGCTTCTGATAACGGTTTCTTTCGTTTGAGAGCAGGCCAGGTCTGAACACAGGCTGGCCCTTTGGGCGAAATAGCTCGGTTCGAGTAGCAGGGTGCTCGATCTATTTGCCCGCTGGCGCCGGAGCTGGAGTCACGACCTCCTTCCGTTGCGCACAAGCCCCAAGTCCCAACGCCGTGACCAGAACGGCCACGATCATGATCAGTTTCAAAAATTTCAATCTGTTTCGCCTCCTTTCGTCGAGGTTGCTCCGTCTGTTTAGGGAAGGGAACTTGGGGGGAAGCAATGCTTTTCTTAAGTTTTTTGAACCGTCACAAACTGGCTGCCAGCTCTATTTATGATAGCCGGTTGTCCCTGCGCTTGTGGTGACGGTTTCTTTCCTTTGCGCGCAAGCGCCAAAGCTCAGAGCAGTGGCCAAAACGGCCACAATCATAATCGCCTTTATCAGTTTCAATCTATCTCGCCTCCTTTCGTTGCAAGATGCAGTGCCCGTGTAGGATCACACGGACAAACAACGTTTTTGTCAAGTGCTTTGGATGTATCGCCGGAGCATCTTGACCGGAAATCAAGCCTCAATCACAACCGGCGTGCCCTGATCCACCAGCTCGAACAATTCGATCACGTCCGCGTTACGCATACGCACACAGCCATGACTCGCAGCCGTGCCGATCTTGTCCTCGTGTTTGGTGCCGTGGATGTATATGAATCGGTCGCGCGTATTGGCATTGTCCTCGTCCAATCCGTCGAGCCATAAAATGCGCGACATTACAAAGTCCTCGGTCGGCGGAGGCGCATCGCCAGGCTCAACCGGGACACGGGCTACAAAAATGGTGTTGCTCGGCATGTCTGCGCCAATCTTTTTGGCGACGCAAAAACGGCCGGTCGGCGTTTTGAAGCTCCCATCCTCCGTTCCGATGCCGAATCGCGAAGTGGAAATCGGATAAGTGCGGATCGGCTGCCCATTATCGCTCACGGTGAGCTGCTGATCTGGAATGGAAACGTGAATGCTCTTCACTTCGGTTTCTCTGCTCGCAGCGATCTTTTGTTACATCTGTAACGCTGAACTGTCGCCGCAAACTTCAGATCTTGCTGGCGCTCCTTTGCACAACGTGAACGCGAGGTTACAATCGACATGCTCATGGGAAGTTATCACATCGCCGTCGTGGGCGCGACCGGGGCCGCCGGCAGCGAGTTGTTGCGCGTACTGGAACGGCGAAATTTTCCAGTGGCAAGTCTGCGTCCGATTGGTTCGGCGCGATCAGCTGGGAAATCAACTCAGTTTCGCGGTGAATCGATTCCGATAGAAAAACTGGACGGCCGGTGCTTTGACAAAATCGACATCGCCTTTTTCAGCGCGGGCGGGGAGGTTTCGCGAGAGTATGTCCCGATCGCGTGCCAGTCAGATGCGATCGCGATCGACAAGTCTTCGGCGTTTCGAATGGACCCTCATGTCCCGCTCGTCATTCCCGAGATCAACGCGCAAGATCTGCGGCTTCATCGCGGAGTAATCTCTAATCCCAATTGCACAACCACGGTCATGTTAATGGCGCTTTATCCCTTGCACAGAGCTTTCCATGTGCGCCGAGTTTTCGTTGCAAGCTATCAAGCCGTCTCCGGCAGCGGCACGCGAGGGGTTGAAGAGTTGACTCACCAAACAAAAGAGGCCGCGCTGACAGCAGAAGCTTCGGACCAGCCTACGTCAATGCCACCGGCTACAGTTTTTCCCCATCCAATCGCGTTCAACTTGCTGCCGCATGTCGATTCATTTCTCGAGAGCGGCTACACGAAAGAAGAAGCCAAAATGCAGGACGAAACGCGCAAGATCATGCATTTGCCGGAGCTCCGCGTCTCGGCGACGTGTGTGCGCGTGCCGGTTTACCGCGCACATTCGGTGGCTGTCACCGCTGAGTTCGAGCGCCCGGTCTCGATAGAACAAGCACGCGAAGTTTTGTCCAAGGCGCCGGGATTAGAACTCGTGGATGAACCGCAGAGCAATCGTTATCCCATGCCGCTTAGTGTGGCTGGAAAAGACAATTGTGAGGTCGGCCGTGTGCGTCTGGATTGCGCCCTGGAAAATGCGCTCTCGTTTTGGGTATCCGGCGATCAACTGCTCAAAGGCGCTGGGCTAAACGCCGTGCAAATCGCCGAATTGTTGTAGCGTTCGCTGTCTTCAGCGGAGTTCATTTAATTTGTTGCAGGGGCGCTTGTGCCAGGCGCCCACCCACGAAAACGCCCGGCGTTTGACACAAACGCCGCAACAACGCCGGAAGAAGAACGTGCTCCAGGAGCCTTCGCTCCGGAGCCGCGTCGATAATTGTTTCGGATCTATTGTGGCCCCGGCTGCGGTGTTTCTTTGGCTGGCCTTTTCTTCCCACCTTCCGTCTGTCGCTGTCGTTGTCCCTGATCGGCTGAGGCAGGCGCGCCGCCTCGCTGCTGCTGCTGTTGTTGTTGTTGTGGTGGTGGTGGTTGTTGTGGTTGTGGCGGTGGCGGCTGCCCATAGGCGCCCTGCATTCTTTCTCTTTGGCCGCGTGCTTGACCTGCAGGTCCGCCTCCTGCCGGCGGCGTGACCGGTTGACGAAATCCAGTCGGCGGCCCTCCGCCGCGCTGATCCTGTTCACCTGCCCCGGCAGGCGGCGGCGTGCCGAATCGTTGACGCTGAGGTCCTCGGTCGCGTCCCTGCGGCGGAACTTGCCCTGGTCCACCTTGGCCCGGACTTGGTTCCTCGCCCAGTTTTCGCGCTGGAGGCCGACTACGTTCCGGCTGCGCCTGTGTACCTTCGAAACGCGACGGCGACATACCGGTCGCTGGTCCGGTCGGCGCACCGGCCGCACCGGGCTCCGGAGGTCGCTCGGCTGGTTTGCCCCGGCCTCTGCCGCGTTCAATCGGCGAGGGACCAAGACCCTCACGCGGTCCTGATGGCGGGGCTGTCATGCCGGGATGCGGTCGTCCTCCTGGTTTGGCTCCTTCAAAAGGCGAAGGCGACACGCCTCCTGCAGCTTCCCCGGGCATTGCCGTAGCGCCGGGACGCGGCCGCGCGCCCGGCCTGCCTTTTCCACGTTCAAACGGTGCCGGCGAACCGCCTAACGAGGGCGCCGCTGTCGAACCAGGCGCCATGCGCCCCGGTTTACCGCGAGGACCCGGCGAAATTGCAGCCCCACTAGCCGCGCCGGCTGGGCCTGTGCCGAGAGCCGGCGCCGGACTCTCCGCCGCGCGTGCGGCAGCCTTAGTCGGCGGCGGAACGTTCGTGGGATTTTCGGTCTTGATTTTTTGTTCCAGTCTGGATTTGTCAGGAACACCAGCCCAGCCTTTTTCAATCTTTGGCTGCGGAACCTTTGCTTTCACCGCCGGCGGTTTCACTGTAGGCGGCGCCTTGGCGATCTTAGGTGGCGCGGCGAGCACAAGTTTGTTGCCCTGCACCTTGGTGAGCGTTCCAGATTTAACAGCGGCCGAAAGATTACCGGGCGTTTGTCGCTCGACGGCGAGCCGCTGAATCGGACGGCTCGAATATGTATTCACCACATTGTAATCCGGGCCATAGTTATAGACCACATTGTTTTGCACGGTGATATTGGTCACGTTCACCGTGTTTTCGATATAAGTGATGTTCTGCACCGGCGGAAAAATGCGGTCGCGCAACACCGGCTCCCCGATAAAACGCACATCGCAAAAGTTGTAATACAATGGACCAATATCGAATTCGATGTCCACGCGAGAGCCGATGGGCTGTCCCTCATACACAAAGCCCGGACGAGGCGGAGGCAAAGG
>DATFXC010000142.1:0-9351 GCA_035258625.1 Candidatus Udaeobacter sp.
CCAGAGACACCACAGCGATAACACCAACAACCGCCGCACTGACGCCTGCGAGGAAAGCCTGAAGCGCGTGATTTTCGCGGAGTTTTTCAACATAATGCACGCCGGCCAGAACGAAGACAAACGATGGAAGAAACACGAAGAACGTAGCAAGTGCCGCTCCGGGGATTCCGCCGGCCACATAACCCACAAATGTGGTGAACAACATGAATGGCCCGGGCGTCGCCACACTAAGCGCCACGCCATCCAGTAATTGTCCATGGGACAGCCAGTGATATTGCGCAACTGCGCCGCGATCGACGAAAACAAGCGATGCATAGGCCCCACCAAAGCTGAGCAATCCTGTTTTGAAAAACAACCAGGCAATCTGAAACAAACGCGAATCGCCAAACGGAAGCAGGAGACCAATTCCGCCGATCGCCGCTGGCACTGTAGGCGCAGTCTTTTTGAGAAGCGGCCAGCCTTGCTCAACGATCAAATTCAATAAGCCCGCGATAAGGAGAATGAGCAGAAAGTTGATTCCGGCAAATCGCATTCCTACGAACGCGCCTATGAGCAGGACTGCCAGAAAAAAATTTCGGATGGCGGCGCGACCGAGTTTGATAATGCCAGCGGCGATAATGCCGAGGACAGCAGGCTTGAGGACGTATAAAGCATCATTGACCTGTGGCAGTTTGCCATACTTAACGTACAGCCAACTGAGAACTATCATGACTACTGCGCCAGGCACAATGAACGTAAGACCTGCGAGAATCCCACCCCAGAATTTCCTTTTGAGATAACCAACGTAAATCGCCAGCTGCAATGCCTCCGGGCCGGGAAGCATGTGGCAGAAAGCCATGATTTTGACGAAGCGATCTTTGGATAACCAACGGCGCTTTTCCACCATGTGGTTGAACATCATCGTGATCTGCGCCACCGGGCCGCCGATGTTGACGAAGCCGAGAAACAGAAAATATAAAAATACTTCGCGCCACGAGGGCATTCGATCGCCCGAATTGGAGTTGTTCTGCGGAGTCTCGTTCATCGCCGTTGTAAAAATGTGTGGAGTGCGTCGAAGCATTCGAAGCCACGCCGCAAAATTTCTTTGTCGGCCAATCCCTGCTTCGCCCAACCCTTGAGGATGCGATCGATTCCAATGCATTCGTTCCGCTGAAATTTATCGTCATCGACATCAGCATCGTGAATCATTTCTGCGATCTTCCGGGCAGCTTTGTCCTGAATCCCGAATCGCCTGATTAGCGTTTCGAAGGTGCAGTCGTCTCCATCGTGCGAGAAATCGCCGTCCAGCATGTCGAACGTGAGCACACGCAGGTTCAAAGGAGGTTTGGATCCAAAAACGAATTTTGCCTTCGGATCGATGAATTTCCGAATGAGCCAGGCCGAGCCGACGCGATCGATCTCTGGCCGAGGCCGAGTAAGCCAGACTCTGCCGCGAAAATCTCGCGGCTCGAGCTTCGGTTGCGTCTTCGATCTGGGCTGAGCTCCTCCCAGTTTCTCTAAAATGATCTCGAGATCTCTCGCTTTGGGATTGTTGAAAAAGTCTGTCTCCCTGATTTCGCGAAATTGCTTTCGAACGCGATCAAGTTTGCCCCCGAAATCCCGTCTTGGCTTCGTAGTTACCACCAGCGGGCGAAGTATTTCCCGAAGCGCAGCGTATTCCTTTGCCCGCGCCGCGTTGAACAATTCGACTAACCTTTCATTCGGCAAACCTTCAATTTCCCTCGCGCGAACGAGAGTGGCGTCGCCTCCTGCATCGCGGATGTGCTGTGTCAGCCACTGAAAGGTTTCATACCGGCGTGAATCATCGGGCAGAACATAAGTCGAAGTTTGAATCTGGATTGCACCAGATTTCTTGAGCTTACGCCAGATTGCAACGCGCTCGGCCGAATGGGTGGCGGGAAGCCGCAGCAAGAGAAGGAGCCACGCGAGATTTGGCTTTGCCGACATTCTGTGTATACCTATACTCAATCGTTAGACATATAACAGATGAAATTATTGCCGAGAATTTTGCTCATCAGCAACTCCACTGTTTACGGTCGCGATTACCTCGATCACGTCGAACAGCAGATCAAAAGCTTTCTCGGAAGTGCTAGAAAAGTTCTTTTTTTCCCATTCGCACTTTTCGACCGCGACACTTATGCGGCCAAGGCGAAAGCGCGCTTTGCCGTAATGGGCTACTCGATCGAAACAGCTCACGCGATCTCCGATCCGCACCACGCCATTGGGCAGACGGATGCGATCTTCATTGGTGGCGGCAATACGTTTCGCCTGCTGAAGGCGCTGCAAGATCTCGACCTGCTGGACCCGATTCGCCAGAGAGTAAAACGCGGTGCCCCTTACATCGGCAGTAGCGCCGGCTCCAACGTCGCTGGGCCGACAATCAAAACCACGAAGGACATGCCAATTGTCCAGCCACGCTCGTTTGATTCGCTCGGACTGGTGCCGTTTCAAATCAGTCCGCATTTTCAGGACCCAGATCCCAATTCAAAGCACATGGGCGAGACGCAGGAAGAAAGGATACTTCAGTTTTTCGAGGAAAACGAAACACCGGTAGTCGGGATTCGCGAGGGCGCATGGCTGGTTTGCGAAAACGGCACCGTGACTTTGAGAGGCGACGCTGGCGCCAGAATATTTAGACGCGGCGAAGTCC
This sequence comes from Candidatus Udaeobacter sp., assembly GCA_035258625.1. Taxonomy (GTDB): domain Bacteria; phylum Verrucomicrobiota; class Verrucomicrobiia; order Chthoniobacterales; family UBA10450; genus Udaeobacter. The sequence continues at coordinate 2,651 of DATFXC010000142.1, forward strand.
CGGTAGAAGCAAAACCCGGCGATAACATTATAGGTCTCGTCGGAGGACCTAATGCAAACTGAAAGCACGCTGCTGTTTAATCGCAGCGATGTCCAAGAGTTACTAAGTCTGGCTGAATGCATCGACGCGGTGGAAAAAGTTTTTCACCAACAGGGCGAAGGAAAAATTCCGCCGTCGGGAATTCTCGGCGTAAGAACACAGAGCGGCGGTCTCCACGTGAAGACTGCGTGCCTGAGCGGCGCGAAAAAATACATCGTCGCCAAACTGAACACCAACTTTCCTCAGAACTACGCCCGTTTTGGAAAGCCAACAATCCAGGGCGTAATTGTTCTCTACGATGCCGACAACGGCCGATTGCTCGCGGTCCTCGACTCGATGGAAATCACAATTCAACGTACTGCGGCCGCGACTGCCATTGCGGCAAAGTACCTCGCGCGTCAAAATTCATCAGTCGCGACGATCTGTGGTTGCGGTGAGCAGGGCCGTGCGCAACTTCGCGCGCTTTGTCTCATCCTTTCACTCCGAAAAGTTTACGCATTCGATATCGATTCAAGCGCATCGTTGCGTCTCGCTGCACAACTATCGCGCGAACTTCCGATAGACATTGAGGCCATTCGCAGTCTGCCGGGTGCGATCCGAAGCAGCGATGTCGTTGTGACCTGCACGCCCGCGACAGAATTTTTCGTTCACAAAGAAGACGTTGCTCCCGGAACGTTTATCGCGGCTGTCGGCGCGGATGATTCTCAGAAGAACGAAATCGATCCCGCCCTGTTCGCGTCGGCAAAGGTCGTTGCAGACAGTCTTCAACAAGTTTGCTCGATCGGCGACACCCATCACGCAATCGCGTCAGGTCTGATGCAAAAAGAAAATGTTTACGCGGAGCTAGCCGAAGTTGTCGCTGGCAAAAGACCCGGGCGCACCAGTGAGGCCGAGATCATCATTTTCGATAGCACCGGAATCGCAATCGAAGACGCCGCCGCGGCCGTAGTCGTTTTTGAAAAAGCGCTCACGACCGCGCTCGGAAATCCTTTCGAATTCGCAGCCTAAACAAAGAAATGTGAGGTGACGCCCTACATTGCAGCGCTTTCGGCACCTAAATGACTCTGCGTTCGAACAGAGTTTCAAACCGATGCATCAAAGAAGACAAGGAATTACTAACATGAGAATACATCTGCTGATCATCCCATTTTGTTTGGCCAGCATCGCTGTGGGGTCGACAGGGCTGGACACAGCGAAAATCGATCAAATCACCGGGCTAAAAGGCAAGCTCAACGAGAAGGAAGGCGTCTACAAAGTCACCTTTCCTCGCAGTGACGTGAAGGTGGTCGTGGACGGATGGACGATGCCGCCGTTCATGGGACTCGGAACATGGGCCGCATTCACACCGACAAACGAAGGAGCGATGGTGATGGGCGATACGGTTTTGTTTGAAGACGAAGTCAACGCCGCAATGTCAGCTGCGCTCGACAACGGTCTTAATCTTACTGCGCTTCACAACCATTTCTTCTTCGATCATCCAAGGGTTTATTTCATGCACATCGAAGGTGAAGGTTCTATTGATCAATTGGCCAGCGCGGTCAGAAAAGTTTATGACGCTACCAAGCAGGTTCGCGCAGCAAATCCGCAGCCGAAAGATTCGTTCGGCGCATCGCCGTTACCTCAAAAGAATTCCATCAATGCTGCTCCGCTTAATCAAATCTTTGAAGCACAAGGTGAATCGAAAGATGGAATGTTAAAGTTTACGTTCGGTCGTCCTGCCAAAATGCACGGCACGAACATCGACAAAGACATGGGTGTGAACACATGGGCAGCATTCGCTGGGAGCGACGACAATGCCGTTGTCGACGGAGACTTTGCGGTCACCGAAGATGAACTGCAGCCCGTCTTGAAATCATTGCTGAAGGACAAGATCAACATTGTCGCCATTCACCAACACATGACGCACGAAGAACCGCGAATCATGTTTTTCCACTATTGGGGGCGAGGGTCTGCTAAAGATTTGGCGAATGCCATCAAGGGCGCGTTTCTCGTCGGCGGACTGCTCAAGGTGAGTTCGCCGTTGCCGTAATAAAGCTTTTTGCAACAAATGCGCACGCTTCTTTGGCTAGCGATTGCGGCGATTCTGCTTTTGGCCGGCTCCGAAGTGCTCAAAGCTCAGAGTTTCTTGAAGACTGTCGCCGATGTGTCGCTTCCAGGTGGGACGACGCGCTTTGATTATCAAAGCCTCGATTCCAAGACGGGCCGTCTTTATCTCTCGCACATGGGAGATGGAAACGTGGTTGTGTTCGATACCAAGACAAACAATGTCGTGGCCAATATTCCCGGATTCCCTACGGTAACCGGAGTTCTGGTGGTTCCGGCGCTAAAGAGCGTTTACGCCAGCGTCACGCACAATCACGAGGTCGCCGTCCTCGACACAGAGAACCTCGTGGTGAGCAAGAGAATCAAGGACGGAAAGTTCCCCGATGGCTTGGCGTATTCTCCGGAGACGCACAAGGTGTTCGTTTCGGATGAAGCCGGTGGCGTGGAGACTGTCATCGACACGCAACGAAATGAACGGGTGAATACAATCGAGATGGGCGGTGAAGTCGGCAACACGCAGTATGACCCCGTTTCACACTTGATCTATGCCTGCGTCCAGAATCGTAACGAGCTCGTCGAGATCAACCCTAAGACGGATAAAATCCAAGCCCGCTACCATTTGTCCGGCGGCAAGCACCCTCACGGCTTCTACATCGATGATCAAAACGGAAAGGCTTACATTGCGTGTGAAGGCGATAACAAACTCCTGGTATTCGACATGAAAAACCATTCTGTTGAGAACGTGTTCCCTGTTGCAGACGGTCCGGATGTCCTCGCCTTTGATCGCGGCTTACAACTGCTCTATGTCGCGTGTGAGTCCGGCACGGTATCTTTATTCAGAGATTCAAGTGGGAAGGTGGAGAAAGTCGAAAACGTCAACGTCGGTCCAAACAGCCATTCAGTGTCAGTGGATTCAGAAACGCACCGCGCCTACTTTCCGCTAAAGAACGTGAACGGATCGCCCATTTTGCGGATCATGATGCCCGCTAATATTGGAACTAATAACTGATTGCTTCCCCATCGGTGTTTCATTGCCGAGAACGTGAATAGCCGTTCTATGAAAAGCCACCGTGAATCCGCATTCCACCTTGCGATTTTCTGCGCGATCGCCCCCCTCTCGATCTTTCTTACAGCAGCGCAACTGAACGCGCACAAAGTTACCTCGGATTATGAACTCATCCCAATCGCCTTGCCCGGCGCCAGCGGTGTGGTTTCTCTCGACTATTTTGCCTATGACCGATCGACAGGAAAATTGTGGGTGCCTGCCAGCAATACCGGCAACGTAGATGTCATCGACGAAACTACGGATGCCGTTTCGCAGGTTACTGGATTTAAGACGGGTGAAGTCGAGCTCCGCGGCCGAAAAGTCCCATTAGGGCCAACCGCTGTCAGCATCGGTGACGGCGTCGTATACATCGGCAATCGCGGTGACTCGAGCTTGTGCGTCATCGATGCTCAAACTCTCAAGCGCGAAGCATGTCTCCAAGTCGCTCCAGCGTCAGCGGGTCCTGCGGCAGCTCCGGACGCGGTTGTTTATGTGGCGGCGACGAAAGAACTATGGATCACCACCGGCGCACCCCCCATCGGAGTTCCATCTGCGGACAAGACGATTCAGGTGTTTGACGCTTCGGAACCGCGTCATCTCAAATTGAAATTGAAAATTCCCTTGGATGGATCGGCCGAAGGTTACGCCATCGATAATCAAAGGGGATTGTTTTACACAAACATTGAGGAGGCGGGTAAGACTGTGGCGATCGACGTGCGATCGCATAAAGTTGTTGCGAAATGGAAAGTCCACGATGACCTGCAGGGATTAGCGTTGGACAGTGGACGAGGCTTTCTCTTTGTCGCCTGTGGCGATCAAGTTGTAAGTCTCGATGTCAGCCATGGCGGGAAAGTAATCGACTCACTCGTTACCGGTCCTGGTTTGGACAACATCGATTTCTCTCCCGAACAAAAGGTTCTGTATGCTGCTGCTTCCGTCACTGCGACACTAAGTATCATCGACGTGGCTGATGACGGAAAATTTCATCTCAAGGCGTTGGTTCCCACAGTCAAAGGAGCGCGTGGGGTGATTGCTGGCAAAGGCGAAACGGCATACCTGATCGATCCCGCTGAAGGTCGCATTCTGAAGATGACACATAAATAATGCCGCGCCCCAATCGGCCCTCCGGCAAATTGATGAAATTTTGCTGTGCTGCAGTAAGCATCGCCTCCTTGCTGGCAATTGATTTTACTCGAGCTGGCCCGCCGTTCGTCACAGATGATCCAGAGCCTCCTCTTGCCGGCGGTTGGGAAATCAACGTGCCGTTTATCCTTGAGCGCAAGCCAGGTAAAACGGAGATGGACGCACCTTTATTCGACTTGAACTACGGTTTACCGAACATTCAGCTCAAGTTAGAGGTCCCATTCAAAATCGTGCACGAAGATAGCAGCGGCACGTCGGTTGGCCTAGGCGACTTATTGATCGGTGTGAAGTGGCGCTTCTTCAACAATGAGGAGTCGCAACTTCAGTTCGGCATTTATCCACAGTTACTGGTGCCGACGGGCGATCGTGCGAGCGGCCTCGGCCAGGGTCAGCCTGCGTACTTGTTGCCGTTTCTCGTGCAGAAGAGTTGGAGTAAATGGACGGTTTACGGAGATGTCGGCTATTGGTGGCAAACCGCCGCCGGAACACGCGATTACGTCTACGCTGGTGCGGTACTCGAACGTGAACTCAACGAACGACTCGAGATAGGCGTGGAATTGTTCGGCAATTCACCGAAAGAACGTGGTGGCCGCTCCGAGCTGGCCTTCAACATCGGTGGCAGTTGGAAATTGAGAAGGCATCTCAATCTGCTCTTTTCCGGTGGACGCGACATTGTCGGCGACACGCATGCGATGGGCTATCTCGGATTACAGCTTCTTACAAAATGAACATGGAACGATTTCTATTTGCGCAGCAAAAATAATCCAGCGATCGCGAGCACAATTCCGGCGAGTCGCTGCCAGGACGGCACTTCGTGGAAAAACAATATGCCTGCGATGGCCATGATGGCAGCCCCACCCGCAAGGATTGCCGGAACCGCGGAGAGCGGACCGCCCTTTTGGAAAAGCAGAAAAAACGCGATCGTGCCTGCACCGACACAAATCCCGGTGAGCAGCGAATAATTGAAACCTGCGCAGCTAAATCTTTGGTTCCATTTCCCACCAAACCAAAGCACGGCTAGATAAATCAAGATAGACAATGCGGCGCTGGCTTCGACAATAAACCCACCCAAGCCGTCGCCAATCCGCTCGGCGGCGAGACGTGTGAAAATTTGATGCGCGCCGTAAAGAACAGCTGCAACGACCGCGTACCAGAACCACGCTGCCATGAAAGGATGCTAAGCAATGAAATGGATCACTCGCGAGAAAATTAAAGTCGACCGCGTGGCTTGCCCGTGGCTCATCAAGAAGTTTGTCGATCCAGACGCCGAGTTTGGGTTCCTGCCGCACGATACCGATTGGGCCAGGATCAGCGACGGAATCGTGTTCGATGTGCCTGACTGTGAACTAGGGCATCATGGCGAAGACGTTTCGTTCAATTCGATCATGAAAAAATACAAGCTCACCGATCCGTCGCTTGTTTTGCTCGGCGAGATTGTGCGTGCGGCTGATTCGCATCCTGCCAATCCACATGCAGCGGGAGAAGGTTTACGCTGGATCGCTGGCGGCTTCGGCGCGCTTGGACTGAGTGATCATGAAATTCTCGAACGGGAATTTATCGTTTACGATGCGCTCTACGCAGAATGCAAACGCCGGGTCAGCCGCGGTTTAGTCGCCGAAGTAAGCTAGCTGATTTCTTCGGGCTCAAACGCAATCTCGTCATCCTGCTCATCGCCATTTTTGTCATTGGCGTGGGCGAAGAACTCTGGATGCGTTTTGTGCCGAAGTATCTGCAAGCGGTCGGCGCAACAGTGTTTGTTATCGGTCTTTATGATGCGCTGCGCACCTTGCTTGGTGCCATCTACGCCTATCCGGGTGGAGTACTCGTCGATCGTTGGGGACATCGAGGTGCATTCATTATTTTTAACGTGGTCTCAATCTTTGGATACGTGCTCGTCTTGGTTGTTCCGCGCTGGGGCGGTGTGATCGTTGGAATGTTTTTCTTTCTTTCGTGGAGCTGTTTTTCATTGCCCGCAACGTTTTCGCTCGTTGGCGCTGCGCTCGAGGCAAATCGCCACTCGATGGGTGTGGGCGTTCAAGCGGTAATCAAGCGTTTGCCGATCATGATTGCGCCAATTTTCGGCGGAATGTTGATCGATGGATTCGGAATTATCGGCGGCGTGCGAATCGCGCTTGTCATCTCGATCTTTCTCTCCGCACTCACAATTCCGGTGCAACGGCATCTGCGCGACAATTCGGATGCGGACGCGCGAATCGCTGCGGGAACGACAGCGAAGGCGGAACAGTGGAATTTTTGGCGAAGTTTGCGTGAGTTCAATCAGCCGATGCGGCGTTTGCTCTTAAGCGACGTCCTGATTCGTTTTTGCGAACGAGTTCCCTATGCGTGGGTCGTAATTTTTGCCATGGACTACATAGGTGTGAGCGCTAAGCAAGTGGGGATTCTCACCACAATCGAAATGCTCGCCGCCACA
>DATFXC010000143.1:0-21831 GCA_035258625.1 Candidatus Udaeobacter sp.
AAAAAAAATGTTTGCACCTAAGCGGTCAATCCGCCATCCTAAAGCGAACGCTCCTAGAAATAATTGGCCATGGAGCCACAAAGCCAAAGTATCTATGTAATCCGGACGGTTTGGCGCCGACTGAAGAAGGGGCACATCAAAGTTCATGACCTGCAGCCGGTAAAAGACATCAAAGGTGGAGGCGGTGTTACGGGCAAATCCAACCGCCCGACAGGTGGCACAGGCAGCACGGACAGTCGGCGGCTTTAGCGCAGGTTCGCGACGCGGGATAGAATCGAGCGTTGTCGGCGTCCGGGCGCACAATGCCCTTCTCGACGTGCCGCAATAGCGTTGTGTGGCTGACGCCTACCAGCGGCGCCATTGCGCTTGTTGAAACAGTTTTCAGTCATCAGCCATTGCACGGCTGTCAACTCGGCGCTCCACACGGCCAACTTTCAGGCGGTATTCGAAACGCGAATCGGAGAATGCAACCAACTAGGCTGGAGACATGTCTAAGCGTTCAACATCTTCCACGGATCACTCGCCGCCTTTATCGTGTCCGGCGCCCCGACGCACTTCCCCGCGAATCTCACCCCCGGGAAACCCCGGCGGGGATGGGGATGTGTGCATGTTCGCATAGGCGAGATCGTTGCGCACGGCCTCCAAGGCCGAGTCGAGATCGCCTGGGGTAATGCCTTGGCCGGTGGGCCCCGTAACATTTGCGGCCGTGATCGTCCCGGTGATGCTTCCCGAAGTGGCCGCTGGGCAAGCCGGCTGCCCACCACCGCCGCACAGGAATATCATCACACCACCGGCGACTTTGTCCGGTGCAAAGTGCAGGTGGGCCACAACAAGCGGCGCTGAGAGGCCGGAAAAGTCTAACGAGAAGGTGATCGCGCCGGGCTGGATCGTCATCTCGAAGTTGCCGCTGCCGGCACTATTGATTGGTGGCACCTCGTTCGCTCCAGCAAGGCTTGCGGAAAAACGCTCCGTTTGCGAATGAGCCGCCGGTGCGAGCAGCAGACTCGCAGCCAGTGTGGCTATTATCCAGAATCTGACGTTTGTACTTTTCATAATGTTCTCCTGTGTGGTGTGCTTTAGATGATTTTGCCATAACGATTCGTCGCAGCCAATGCACAAGGGCTCATTGGAAAAGTAACATTAATGTTACTTTGGGGACCAGTGTCCGGTCCTGCAAACATTAGACAACCGCGAGGCCGTCCACATCCGATTCAGATTAAAAGGCGAAGAGGTGCGATTTTCACACGCGCCGATGCACTCCTTGGCAGGAGTTTGCACTCCTCGCTTAGCAACAAGAAACCGGAAAAATTCAAAAGATAGGGAGGATCTATGAAAAGACTTCTTTTAATTCCAGTGGTAGCAATCGGACTGGCTTTGGTGCCGGCGAAACAATCTGACGCGCAGGTTTCAATCGGAATCGGAGGAGTAGGAATTGGTTACCCCGCATACCGATACAGCTATTACGGTTATCCGGGTTACTACGGATATTACCCACGCAGCTATTACGGGGGCTACCCATATTATCGGACTTACTACTACAGTGGGCCCACGTACTACTACCGGGGGCATCGTCACCATCGGCACCATCATCATTACTATCGCTATTAAGCGCACAGGCTGGTTGGGAGGGCTAACGAGCTGGCTTGGAGCAATTCCAAGCCAGCTTTCCTTTTGCCTGAGCCGAATGATCCCGCCTTACTCCTCGCGATGTTTGCGAAAAAAATCCTGCAAAATCGCAGCGCAATGCATTTGCAAAATACCCGATGTGATTTCACATCGGTGATTAAAGGCCGGTACGTGCAAGAGGTTCATCATGCTTCCGGCAGCGCCGGCCGACGGATCTGCACAGCCGAAAATCACGCGGCGAATTCGCGTGTGCACAAGCGCGCCCGCGCACATTGCGCACGGTTCTTTGGTGACATAAAGGTCGCAATTCATTAGACGCCAATCACCAACAGCCGCCTCAGCCTGTGTTAACGCCAGCATTTCGGCGTGCGCGGTGGCGTCCTTGAGCAACTCGACCTGGTTATGTGCACGCGCGATGATGCTCCCTTCGCGCACAACCACTGCGCCTACCGGAACTTCACCCTTCGCGTACGCTTTGTGCGCCTGTCGCATTGCTTCGCGCATAAAATACTCGTCGGGCAGCGGTTCAATCACGCTTACGTGTACCTACGACCCTGTGGGCCGTCCAATTTATAAGGACCCAAACGAGTCGTTCGGTTGAACCGGCTGAGGCCGTGGTTACAGAAATTGCTCCGCTTGCCGAAAAATATTCTTCGGCATATTAGGGACTCCTCATGCACGACAACATCGAATCGCATCTGGTCGAAAAACGCGTTTTCCAACCACCACTAGACTTCAGCAGCAAGGCACGGATCAAAAGTCTGGCTCAATATCGCCGAATGTATCGAGAATCTATTCGGCAGCCGGCCAAATTCTGGGCACGCGAAGCGAAGGAGTTGGTGTGGCGCGCACCGTGGAGAAAAGTGCTCGAATGGAATCCGCCGTTCGCGAAATGGTTCGTCGGCGGTAAACTGAACGTTTCCGAAAACTGTCTGGACCGGCACCTTGCCGGTTCGCGCCGGAACAAGGCGGCAATAATTTGGGAAGGCGAACCGGGCGACAAACGCACGCTCACTTATCAGCAACTGCATCGCGAAGTCTGCCGTTTCGCGAATGTGCTGAAACGGAACAACATCAAAAAAGGCGATCGCGTCATCATTTATCTCCCGAACATTCCAGAGGCTGCGATTGCGATGCTGGCCTGTGCCAGGATCGGTGCGGTGCATTCAGTGGTGTTCGGCGGATTCAGCTCCGACAGCATTCGCGACCGGATCAACGATAGCGGCGCGATCGCGCTGGTCACCGCTGATGGCGCGTATCGCCGGGGCGGTATTGTGCCGCTGAAAAAAAATGTGGATGACGCGCTTCGTGAGGGCACTTCTGTCCGGCGGGTGATCGTGTTTCGTCGCGCCGCAAATGACATCCACATGGAGGAAGGCCGCGATGTTTGGTGGCATCGGGAACTGGAGTATGTGGATGCAAACTGCCCGCCAGCGGCACTCGACAGCGAGCAGCCGCTTTACCTTCTCTATACGAGTGGATCGACTGGCAAACCGAAAGGAATCCTGCACACTACCGGCGGTTACCTCGTAAACGTTTATTGCACTACCAAATACGTCTTCGATATCCGCGATGAAGATATCTTTTGGTGCACAGCAGATGTGGGCTGGGTCACCGGTCATAGCTACATCGTCTATGGTCCGCTGGCGAACGGCGCAACAGTTGTCATGTACGAAGGGGCGCCGAACTGGCCCGAGCCCGATCGTTTTTGGAGAATCATCGAAGAATATCGGGTCAACATTCTTTATACAGCGCCGACGGCGATTCGAGCATTCATCCGTTGGGGCGACAATTGGGTGGCCAAACACGACCTCTCATCCTTGCGGTTGTTAGGCACAGTCGGCGAACCGATCAATCCGGAAGCCTGGATCTGGTATCACAAAACAATTGGCGGCCGACGTTGTCCCATTGTCGATACATGGTGGCAAACCGAGACCGGCTCGATCATGATCACTCCTCTTCCGGGCGCGACACCAACCAAGCCGGGTAGCGCCACGCTTCCGTTCTTTGGCGTCGACCCAGCTGTAGTCGATGAAAAGGGACAGGAAGTCGGTCCGAATATCGGCGGCAAATTGATTAGTCGCCGGCCATGGCCTTCGATGTTGCGCACGATCTACGGCGACAATGCGCGTTACCGACAGCAATACTGGAGCGAATTTAAAGGTAATTATCTCACGGGCGACGGCGCGCGCCGCGATGAAAACGGTTATTTTTGGATCGTCGGACGCATTGATGATGTTCTGAACGTGGCCGGTCACAGACTCGGCACGTCGGAAATCGAAAGCGCGCTGGTCAGTCACCCGCGAGTCGCAGAGGCGGCAGTGGTCGCCAGACCGGATGAACTAAAGGGTCAGGGCGTCGTCGCTTTTGTGACAGTGAAGGCCGGAATTGAGGTCAGTCGCGGGCTAAAGGAGGAATTACGCGATCACGTCAGCAAACACATTGGCGCAATTGCAAAACCCGATGAGGTGCGCTTTGCCGAAGCGCTTCCAAAAACGCGAAGCGGCAAAATTATGCGGCGGCTTCTCAAAGAAATTGCCAGCGGCGCCAAAGTTACCGGCGACACGACGACGCTGGAGGACTTCAGTGTCTTGGCGAAACTCGCCCAAGCCGAGGAATAAAACTCACAAGCATGGCCCCGCTAGCGGCGCCGTGCGCGGGGACGGCTATTTGGTTGAAATATCCGTAATAGTCAAAACATCGAGGGTGCTGAAGTACTCGCCGTCATCTGCATACACGTTGCATGTGCGTCGGCTGGGAGAGAAGGTTAGAAAATCAGGATGCGGAACCTTATAGGATTCTCCAGAAGCGGTGACCAAGTCAAACGCGCGGAATGGCCGTTTATTCAAAACGGCTTCAATTGGTGCAATGGTCGCGAAATCGAATTTATTGTACCTGCCAATGCGCCGCAAGTTAGACAGCTGCTGATTGAAATTGCTTTGGTAAATCGGCTATTTGATTAGCATCTTCACCCATGAGCTTCATCCGAACAGGCTTTCGCGAAGTCGCCTTAAAGCTCAAACGCCAGCGAACGCGCATAGCGCTACGGCACGAGCGGCGTCTTCTACAAAAAAGTGAAATCAACCTTGGGCGTGAGGGCACAACGCAGGCGGCAAATTTTCCCGAGCTGCGCAACGAGATTGTTGCACTGAAAAAGCTCGAGCAGGAGCAAAAAGAAGTCGCGCTCCGGATAGCGCGGATCGAAGAAGGGATAAAAACGATCGAAGCAGAACGGCAGCAAATTGCGCGTGAGCAGGCCGGGGTAATTGCCAAGCTGGAAGCTGACAAAAAACCGCTTCTTCAGCAACGTAACCAGGCGAAGAACACTGCGGAGGTGTGCGAACGGGAGCTTGCTGGAGTGGAGCGGCGCATCCAGGAGAGCGAAGCTGCCGATCGCGATCTTTTGAAACAACTCTCCGATCTGCATGCGCTTGATCCTGCTCCTCCGGACCTGGAGGCGCTCTCAGCGGGTATCATGGCGAGGCGGGTGCGTCTTCCCGACGAACGCGCGGAGTTTGTCCGAGCACGCATGGGTAGCACCGACGCGGTGCGTATGGCCAAGGAGAAGCTGGCCAGCGTGGAGTCCGAACTTGCTACCGTGGAAAAAAACATAGCGCGCGCGCGGAGCGAGTTTGAAGCGCGCGATCGAAAATTGGTTGAGAGCCTTCGGGCCCAACAACAAGCAGCGCGCGACGCGAGGACGCGCCATCAGACGGTGGAGGAGCGGAAGAATCCCGCCTATTTGAGCATCGGTCGTCATCTGTCCGTTAAAGGAGTCGCGCCGCCAAACGCGCCGCATCTGCTGGAGGAGGCGCATCGACGTAAAGCGGCGGTGGATTTGCAATTGGAACAACAGGCCGAACTGGCCCGGCTCTCTAGCCAGATCGACAAACAGGAGCTGCGGAAGTTTTACTTCAGCGCCTTCTCAGTGCTGGTTCTACTGGCGATCACGTTGCTGGTAGTTTTCCAGTCTCCGCGCGGACGCGAATGGTTACCACAGGAAACCGACACCATTCTGTCGATCAACGCGGATCAGTTCGAACACGCAAACCTCGCAAAGCGCTGGCGCGACCAGCAGCCCAAGCTCTGGCCCGGTTTGATCGGCCTAGCCGCATCCGTCCCAGGCTTAAATCCAACTCGCGACACAACGCGCATCACCCGCGCGCTCACCACGAATGAAACGGGAGACACTCGCGAGTTCAACCTGGTCCAAACCCGCCGCGGTCTTGCCAAGGTCATTCGTACGGTCGCAAACGATAAGGCTTTTCAAAGGCGCTCAATCAGCGGCCTGCCAGTTTGGGAGCGACAGCCCGCTTCTGCAGAGCCGCCTCCGCAAGGCTCCGGCGCACCAGACGCTGCGGCGATTAAGCGCGATTTTGCACTCGCCCGCGTCGGGCCGGCGACGCTCGCCGTCGGAGCGCCGGAAGAAGTGGATGAACTCGTCTTGGTGCGCCTGGGAATGAAACCAGACCTGAAAATTACCGGTCAACTGTTCGACCGTTTTCAGGCTCTAGATCATGAGAGTGCGCTTCGGCTGATTTCACGCGATCCCTCGGATCTCTCCCGCGTTTTCCACCCCATCTTTTCCCGCGAATTACTCGAAGCTTCACAATTGATCGGCCTTGCCGTGAACCTGCAGAATCCGGTAAAAGCCAGAATCCTCATCAAAGTGAATGCTCCGAAAAATGCGGTCGATGTCGCCCGGGATTTGCGCGGCAATCCACAACAATGGCTGCGTTTGCCTGACTCGCAGCTGTTGCTTTACTCGCAGCTGCCGGAGATCCAAACAGAGGGCAACTCCAATCTGGAATTGCGTTTCACGATCCCCGAAGGTAGTGCCCGGCTCCTGGTCGAACGCCTGGCCGGAACGGACGTTACCGAAGGCGTGGCAGCGTATTAGCCAAACAATGCAAATGCGTGCCGTCAACATTTGGGTCTGCTTGCTTATTGTGTTGCCCCCGACGCTGGTTTCGATCAACGCAAATGCTGATGGCCCTCTTGTTGATATCCAATCAGTGAATCCGACAATCCTCATAGAGTTGCGCTACGCTGGAAATAACAATTTGGTGAAGCATCCGCTTTATCCTCAGGGAACGCGTGCTCTCGCCCGACCCGAGGTCGCCGCGGCGTTGACCAATGCGCAAACGATTCTGCGTCGTTACCAATATGGACTGAAAATCTGGGACGCTTATCGGCCCGTAGCCGTACAGACAAAGCTTTGGCAGGCAGCGCGCAACAGTGACTACGTTGCGAATCCGGAAGTCGGCGTCGGCTCGCTGCACAGCTGGGGAATCGCCGTCGACGCTACCCTGGTGGACTCATGGAATCGCCCCGTTAGCATGCCGAGTGATTTTGACGATTTTACGCCCGCTGCGATGTGGCGTTACACTGGCCCGTCTTTCGAAGTCCTCGGTCACTTGCGTCTTCTGCAATGGGCAATGCATCGCGCCGGTTTTTGGGGAATGCGCACTGAATGGTGGCATTTCACGATCTCCGACTGGAAAAAATATTTGCCGGAAGCAGCACGGCACTCCGCGCACGTGCAGGGAACGCAATGGAACGGCGAGCTGTGATCGACGGATTCGTTCGCGGTTTGCGCCAGCCGGAATACGTTCACGTGTTGCTCAACCCGCTGCCGGTTTATGGGCTCCTTGTCAGCTGGATCGCTCTTATCGCAGCTCTGATTTCAAAAAGCCGTAAAGCGCACATTGTGACGTTGATTCTCGTATTCATCACCTCGATTTCCGCGTGGCCGGTCTATGAATTCGGCGAGCAAGGTTACGATCGTGTTCTGGCTATGACGGATGACGATGGTCATGCCTGGCTCGACGAGCACCAAGATCGCGCTCAGAAATTGATTTATCTTTTCTACGCACTCGCAGTTTTGAGCTTGGTCGCCATCATCGTGCCGATCCGCTGGTCGAAATCTTCCGTGCCACTCGCGATCGCGGTAGTATTGCTTGGAGCAACCGCGTTGGCCTCTGGCTGTTACATCGCCTATGCCGGCGGCAAAATCAGGCACCGCGAATTTCGCAACGAACCGGCGCCGCCGATCAGATCAGAACAAGAGCACGACTGAGTTATCATTGTAAGGCGGGCGCTCCGCCTGCCAGTTTTCGGTGGGCAAGCAAAGCGCATGCCCTACAATTTGGCGCGTGATCAGCGAACTCGATCGCGCAGAGCGTGAGGTTGAACAACACAGCATCGCCCTCAAAAAGCCGCTGGCTCTGCGGGATCTCGTTCTGACCCAGATTCTTTTTGTAGTCGGCTCGAGCTGGGTTGGCGCTGCTGCGAAGCTCGGGCAGGCGCATCTGTTCTTTTGGTTGCTGGCGATTTTGCTTTTCTACATTCCACAGGCCGCAGTGGTCATTTACCTAAGCAACCGGATACCGCTCGAAGGCGGCATTTATCAATGGGCCAAGCTCGGCTTCAACGAGTTCGCTGGATTCATTGTCGCCTGGAACCTCTGGCTGCTCTCGATCACGGTGATCGCGCTCGGCGGAATGTTCATTACCACGAACATCTCTTACGCGATTGGCTCTGGCGCCGCTTGGATGCCGGAAAATAAATGGTGTGTGTCGCTGATCAGCGCAGCATTAGTCATCGGCCTCGGTTGGGCTGTTGTCCGCGGCTTGTCGTTAGGCAAATGGGTCCACAACATGGGAGCGGTCGCGATGTTTCTCGTTTATTCAGCGTTGATCTTGCTGCCGCTCCTCGGGCTCGCGCGCGGTGAATTGAAGTCTTATCACCCATTGCAACTCGCGCTGCCCACAATGTCGATCTTCTATTGCTTCAACATTTTCACCAAACTCGCGGTTGGCGCACTCAGCGGATTTGAATATGTAGCAATTCTCGCGGGCGAAACGCGCTCACCCGCACGAGATATCGGGCGTTCGGTGCTGATCGCGTCGCCAGTGATTGCCCTGATGTTCATCCTCGGCACCAGCTCTGTGCTCGCGTTCATCGGTAACACTCCGATCGATCTCATCGGCCCGGTGCCGCAAACGCTACGACTCGGGCTGCGCTCCTTTCCAATCGCTGGCGCGATCGCGTCGATCGGAATTCTGTTAATGACTATCCGCTCGATCTCTTCGACCAGCGTTCACGTAACCGGCAGCTCGCGATTGCCAATGGTCGCAGGTTGGGACCATTTGCTTCCGAGTTGGTTCTCGCGTCTGCATCCACGCTACAAGACGCCAGTCAACTCAATTATCTTCGTCGGCGCGACCACACTCGTGATCGCGATCGCCAGCCAGATCGGTGCTGGAATTCAGGAAGCGTTTCAACTTGTCGATAACGCCGCGAACATTTTCTACGGCATCGTTTACTTCACGATGTTCGCGATACCCATCTTTGGTGCGCGTGCCATTCGTTTGGGCGCTTCGATCTGGTTGCGCATTGCAGCCATCTGCGGCGCAGCCGTCTCGCTATCCGCGATTTTTTTTACTGTCCATCCAATTATCGACGTACCAAGCACGGTGACTTTCGCAGTGAAGATCATCGCCGTCACGGCAATCGCGAACGCAATTGGCGTCGCAATTTACCTGGCCGGCAAGAAACGTAAGCGCGCCTAACCGCAGTTCTCGACGACCCACCGCAGGTATTCCGGGAGCCCGCTCGCGACTGGAACGAAAATGATCTCCGGAACGTCGTAGGGATGAACCGATCGAAGTTTATCCTGAAACGCTGATTGTCGGTCGTCGCTGACTTTGAAGAAGACGAGCGTTTCGTTTGCGGATTCGATTTTACCTTTCCAGCGGTAAATCGATTCGACGCTCGGCAGAATGTTCGCGCAAGCGGCAAAGCGTTCGCTCACCAATTGATTCGAAATCCGACGAGCTATTTCTGCGTCCGGAAATGTGCTCAGCGCGAGCAGAATTCTGTCAGCCATGTATCACGCAGGCGCCAGTGCTTCCCGCCGGCAAATCCAGCCGCCGCCGAGGACCACATCGTCATCGTAAATCACTGCGGCCTGCCCTGGCGTTACCGCGCGCTGCGACTCATGCAGGCGGACCCGCGCGCGATCGTTCCCCAGTGGCGTCACTGTCGCAGGCGTCCCTGGATGACTATAACGGATCTTGACCGTTGCTTCGAACGATGAGCCTACGTTGTCCGTGTCTGCTACAGGATGCCAATTCACACGATCGATCTCAAACTCATCGCAAAGCAGGTCGTCACCGTCCCCAACGATCACGCGATTCGTTTTCGGATCGAGATCCACTACGTAACGGGGACGCGGCGAACCGCCGGGCAATCCCTTGCGCTGTCCGATGGTAAACAGCTCGATCCCGTGATGTTCACCGAGGAAGTTTCCATCAACGTCGTAAATTTCGCCGCAACGAAATTCTGTTTCGTCTAGATGCGAGCGCAAAAACGCCTTGTAATCGTTGCCGGGAACAAAGCAAATCTCCTGGCTATCAATCTTGTCCGCCACTTTCAAGCCTAACGAGTGCGCAATCTGGCGAATCTCCGGCTTGGTTATTCCGCCCAGCGGCGTCAGCGCGCAACATAATTGCGCCTGACGCAAGCTGAAAAGGAAATACGACTGATCCTTGCGCGGATCGACCCCCTTGCGCAGCACGGCGTGTGGAGCCGCGGCGCCATCGCCGCGTCGAGACGAGGGCGTCCCGGCTCCATATTCAATAATCGCATAATGGCCCGTAGCGATGTAATCGCAGCCCAGCGCCCGGGCTTTGCTCCGGAGATTGCCGAACTTGAGTTTTTCGTTGCACATCACGCAGGGGTTCGGCGTCCGGCCAGCTTGGTACTCGCTGGAGAAATAATCAATCACCAGCCGCTCGAACTGATCGGCCTCGTCAACAACGTAATGCGGAATATCCAGCGCGTGCGCGACGCTGCGCGCATCGGCGACCGCCTGCGGCCCGCAACATTTATCTTCCGCGCGCGAGACGCAATCCTGCGGCCAGACCTTCATCGTCACACCGACGACGTCATAACCCTGCTCACGCAGCAAGTATCCTGCGACGCTGGAGTCCACTCCACCGCTCATCCCGAGCAGAACACGCTGTTTCTCTCGATTCATTCGAACGTGGAATGTCGACCACACGCCGTACGAGTCAATGAGGTGGATCGACTTCTCCTGAAAGCGATGGAGAAGGGTCATCCGAAGGCGCTGAACAATTCAGGCAGCCAAGCTGCCCGCCAACGCGTTGAGGACAACGCGTTCCACCTACAGCTTTGCTGCTCTGCTCACGAATAGGCTTCCGTCCAAAGTAAATCGCCACGGCAGATGCGCAGAACGGGTGATGCCGATGCGTCTGTCTGCGACGACATTGAAACGGGCTCGAGAGTTGGATTTGAAGCAGTGGCGCGGATCGGAGCACAAATCCATCTCGTGATCTCGGCCACTGATAGCGAACGCCTGGGTGAGTTTGCCGGGACCTGAGCAAAGCTGGTGGAGATCATCAATGCCACGGCGCTTCTTCATCAATTGAATCCCCTGTTGCGGTTCAAGCGCGCGAATCAAAACAAAGCCGTTCGAATCACCTTTCACCAGCACGTTCAACATCCAGTGCACGCCATAATTAAAATAGACATACGCCGCGCCCCCTTTGTTGCGCTCGATAAAGCTGCGCGCGCTCGGTCGCGTAAAAGTGTGCGCGGCTTCATCATCTGTTGCCGCATACGCTTCCACCTCCACGATGGTCCCAGAACACTCGCCCCAAATCAGTTCAGTGCCGATGAGCTCACGCCCACACGTAAGCGGGTCGCGTTTAAAAAATGCAGCGCGAATCATCTCTTTGACCGTGTTCGGTTCCGTCGTGGATTTCAGTTTTTGATCACATATGCGATCTGAAACTTGAAATGCCGGTGTTCTTAGTTCCTTGCCGCTTACTTTGTGAACAGGTCAACTCGACGGCTTGTAGTAAATTGGGATCTTCACGTTGCATTCCACCGGTTGGCCGCTGCGGAAGGCCGGGATGAACTTCGCACCGCTGAAATCCGATAGAGCAGCGTCGCCGAAACCCAGCAGCGGCGGTTCCTCAGATAAAACCTGCATGTCCGTCAAATTTCCTCTCGCGTCGATCTTCAGCGCGAGCTCCACACCGCCAGTGAGGGCCACCGTGCTGCCTGTCTCGGGATAATGGAGTCCGCTGAATTTTGAGTCCTGGCCCACGTAAGGTTGCGGATCAATATAATCGGTTTCCTCGTCCAGTTCTTCTAGTTGCTGATTGGCGAAAATGCGCAGCCGTGGTTTGCCGTTCACGACTGCGAATTTCAATGTTCCATAGAAAACCGCTATGACCGGCTGATGATTGTGAATCGCGGGGATGAACTTCGCAGTGGCGAGGCGTTTGAGTAATTCCTGCTCGAGTAGTTCAGATCCGCGTGTGCCGCGATAGGCGCCGCTACGAACGATCTCGCCTGTGGGCGCAACGAGACAGGAAAACATTACGGCGGCTTCCTTTTGTCCCTTCTTGATCAGGTCGGCGGCGTCTATCGTGTTAATCAGCGAATTGGGAGCGCTCCCGATCAATGCTGGCCGGAACTCCGGCAGCGCCGGCCGCGGTGACGGTGATGGTGATCCGGCCTTTGGTGTTTGCGATGAGGCAACACCAGCACCGAGCAAGGTCACCAAGCAAAGAATCCCGAAACGCATGGCGAAATAGGCAAGCGAAAGCCGGTCTTCTTGCAAGGGCAAACTGTTGAGATCACGCCGCGATTCCGAGCGGCTTTGTCGCAGCAATCCTTTGCACAACTTTGTGTCGCCGGAAATAATCGATGATCGCGTCGCGTGTTTGGACAGGGTGCAGGACGCAATTCGCCTCGGGCCTATCAAGCAGAGCGCGCAATTTCATGAAATGATGACCAGCGCTGCGCGCGTCGAAACTGTTAACGGCGATAACATATTTTTTCTCGCGCTCCAGCGGGCGTCCATCTCGAAATGTCATCGAGGTGATCCTGCGGTCGGGACCGCGGCCTTCCACTTTCACGTCGATTCCCAGCAAGCTTCGCGGCTCATGGCTGGTATAGACCTCTTCCATCACGGTTTTGATTTCCTCAGGCGAAAGCTTGGCAGTAACGATGAAGTTTTCATACGGGATGACATTCCAGACGTCGTTTACCGTTGTTGGGCCAGCGGCAAGTTTGGCGTTTTCATCGAAGACGCCATGCACGACCGCATCGACCATAATGCTTCGTTCCGCCAATGTCTCTGTAATCGCGGCGCCGATCAGCTTCTCCATTTCACTCGGTTGACCGCGCCGGCCACGGGCGTGCAACGTCTCCGCCAACTCGCCGATCGGCTGTGCCAGCGCCGCCTCCGATTCCGCAAGCTGCGATCCTGCCCGGGAAATAACAACCTGATCGGGATGGAAACGGTTGTCCATCAACTCGCAAATCGCTTCGGCACGGAGCAATTTTTTTGAATTCCGATCGAACAACAGATCGACTCGACCCACGTGAATTCCAAAGTGGTCAGCTTGCGTGAAAAGTAAGCCATTCGTCCGGCGACTCGGAATGGCCTGATGAGTATGACCGGCGATGAATGCCGCGACATCCGGAAATTCGGAAGTCAACGCCATCACCGTATTCGCAAAGTCGTCTCCGCCGGTTCGCGGTTTCAGTCCCATGTGACCCGTGAGCACAATCGCGTCGGCACCGTCGCTATTTGCTTTTGCAATTGCGCGACGGACAGGCTCAACGGGATGTTGAAAATCCATTCCAGCAGTGAACTCGTGCGGGAGCCAGAACGACATTCCCGGTGTCGTAATCCCGATCATCGCGACTTTGATTCCAGCGATTTTCTTCACAATAAACGGCTGGACCTTGGCGAACGGATGTTGCGAATCGGAAGATGAGCCGGCGGGTTTTCCGTCCAGCGTCGTGTTCGCAGCCAGCACAGGCATTGCCGATCTTCGCAAGGCTTGGTGGAAC
This sequence comes from Candidatus Udaeobacter sp., assembly GCA_035258625.1. Taxonomy (GTDB): domain Bacteria; phylum Verrucomicrobiota; class Verrucomicrobiia; order Chthoniobacterales; family UBA10450; genus Udaeobacter. The sequence continues at coordinate 13,525 of DATFXC010000143.1, forward strand.
GGCTCGACCCCCCAATCGAACTCGTGATTCTCTCGGTCCCCTCACAAAACCGCATTTTACCTATGAAAACGAACACGCAAGAACACGCTTGAACGCGTGCGGGAATTATGCGAAATTATTATGCCATGAAACGTAAACGCATATCAACCAAGGCTGGCGCGGCAGCGGCAACCCGCGATTCGAGGAGGGCGAGCTAAAATGGCGAGCATTCACAAACAGGCCGGCAAACCGAATTGGTTCTGCGCATTCAGAATCTGGAACAAGGAAACTGGCAAATGGAAGCCCGTCTTTCGCTCCACGAAAACCAGCGACAAAAAACAGGCCCGGAAAATCTGTGACGCATGGGAGTCAGCGGCGCAAGAGGCGCACAACGGCAAGCTGAGCGCGGACGCTGCCCGCGACATCATCGCGCGCGGTGTGAGCGATGTTTATCGGGCAGGCAACCTCGAAACCTTGGAAAGCGCGACAATCAAGTCGTGGTGCGAGAAGTGGCTCCAGACCAAATCGATTGAAGCTAGCGAAGGCACGCACGTGCGCTACCGGGGCCTGATCGAGCGGTTCATCGCATGGCTCCGGGAAGCGAAAGCCAAGCGCGATGTTTCCATGCTGCAGGCGAGCGAGATCGGCGCGTTTCGTGATTACGAAGCGAAGGCACGATCAACCGCCAGCGCGAATATGGGTGTGAAAGTGTTGCGGATATGCTTCGGGGAAGCCGTGCGGCAAGGGCTGCTCGCAGTCAGTCCGGCGGCGCGCGTGAAGCTAATCAAGTTAAGCAAGGAATCGAAGCGGCGCGATTTCACGCTCGCGGAAATCAAACGAATTCTGAGAGCGTGCGCGGACAATCAAGAATGGCGCGGTCTGGTATTGTTCGGGCTGTATCTCGGGCAACGGCTCGGTGACCTTGCGAAGCTGACGTGGCGCGCCGTCAATCTTGGCACCGGCGAGATTGCGTTCACCGCACGCAAGACCGGACGCCGTATCATATTGCCGCTGGTGCAACCGCTCAGCGATTACCTCGCGTCACTGCCAGCGAGCGACAATCCTGATGCGTATATTTTTCCAAACGCGGCCAAGCAGAAGTTCGTCGCCTCGCTATCAAATCAGTTCCGCGAAATCCTCGTCGAAGCCGGTCTGGTGGCACCCCGCAAACACGTAAAGAGCGGCGCCGGGCACACACGCGCACGGGCAGTCAGCGAGATTTCGTTCCACAGCTTGCGGCATTCAGCGGTTACGATGCTGAAAGCGTCCGGGCTGTCGGATGTGTTCGCGCGCGAGATTGTCGGGCACGAGACCGCAGCGATCTCTCGACACTACACGCACCTTTCAACAGACGATCTGCGCAACGCCATGCAGCGGTTACCGGACGTGACGGAGGAGACTGACAAATGAACAAGCGCAAAAACAAACGGCTGAAGCACCACGGCAAGATGGACAAGGAGTGCATCGCGCTGTGCGACGCGCTCAATACCTTTCCTGGCATCAGAACAATAGTCAGCTGTTGCGGTCATGGTGAACGACCCTTCCGCATCTGGTTTATGGCTCGCTTCCTCGCCGCGCTTCCGCCGCTGGTCGGTTGTCTGCGTGGATATGAGGACTGGCGCTGCACCGTCGAAACCGACGATACGGCATCAATCACACGCTTCTTAATCGAAGGGCCGGTCGGCCGGAAAGCTTACAGAGAGGCGAAGGACATGGCCAAGCGCATGAGGATGTGGGCAAGGGCCGCTGAGATACTCGACCTGCGCACCGCCATGCAGCGGTTGCCGGATAAATTAGAGCGGAAGCGCGGGATGTATTATCTCGCTACCAAAACGCTACCGACTGCGATTCCCACAGGCTACGTGCTCGTGCACAACCATATTCGGCACAGGGTCAACACGCCGTCCGGCATTCGCGGATTTCGCGCGTGGTTTCAGAAACCGAGTGACCGCTTGGAGCAATGCGATTGCGGATGGTCTGGATTGCCTCACTACCGCGTCAAACTGAAATGAAACGACTTCTCTTGTTGCTCGTGATGTTGGCGGTCGCGGTGGCTGCGGGCGCGCACGAGCCGCTGCCGTCTCAGTCCACCGCTCAGGATTTCGTGGTCACACTCAACGACTCGCCGAACGGTCTCATCATCGACGTGGACGAGAGCGACAGCGGCGAACGTCTCTTCAGCGCGATAACGGACCGCGTCGCCCTCAACGGCGACGTGCACACCGGCCGCATGATCGCGTTGATGGCGACCTCGCAAAACTCAGGGCCACGACAACCAATCGCTTCCGGCTGGTTCGTCGTCACGCGGGACAAACTGTTCAGCGATCATACCTACATTGCGAGGGTTCACCGCGCACGCCCCGATGAGATACAACCGGTCCCGCCCGCATACCGGACAGAATCTCTGGCCTCCGTTAAAGGGCACTTCCGGTGAATTCACCGTAAGTGAAATTTGCGAAAGACGCTGATGCGCCTGCGATCAAAACGCAAAGCACGCTTTACGGCACACGGCGCAGTGTGATTGAATCATGACGCGATACCTATGCACCTTTACGAAGTCAGACCGCGTAGCTCTTGAAAGCCGCTATTGCTTACACCCTAGTCATCTTCGGCGTCACGCAACTCGTCGGCATATGGGCCGGTAACGCCGTCATCCTGCCCATCGCGAAGTTGGTGCCTTACGCATTGAAGGTTCGTGTGCTTCCGCTGCTTGAGTTTTTCAACGGCGTTGCTGCGTTGGCTACAGCCATTATTCTGTTTTGGTTACTCAGCGTTTCGATTTCTACGTTGCTTCCGTTTATCGTCGGAGCTTGGCTCACGTTCTATTTCTTTTCGTATGTCCAATCGAAGGTCGCTTGGCTTGCTACCATCGCAGGCGTCATTACTTGCTGGGTCGTCTATCGTATCGCTTTCGCGCCGTGACGAAGGAAGAGGCTAACTGAATCGCAACCAACCACTGCCGCCCGCTATTGAACGCTTACGAAGTCCGTCCGCGCAAAGATCATCGCGGCGTTGATCTGATTTCTGATGTTGCCGTCCGTGGGGTCGCACCCCCGGATGAGCACCGAAAATCAGGCTACATCTGGAATTCCTAATGCTTGGCGAACGATGTTCGCGCCTGCTCCTAAAAATTCCTGATTTCTCACAATCCACGCCTTTCCTTTTTCGATTAGACTTGGCTTTTCTTCCGGTGGGCTGCTCTTCAATTCATCAAGAATATTCTCTAGTTCGTTGCGTTCGCTCTGGGGAACATTCCACTGTTTTAATTGCTGATAAATTGAACTGTAGTCATACACGTTGACGTCCGCATGGCTGACGTTGCCTAAAACCCCTTTGAAGTGTTGGATATTAAAAATCTGACTTTGCGCAGCCTGCTTTTCTTGCTGGTCGAACGACATATTCTCGCCAGTAACTCCTCGCTGCTCTAATTCGAGACTCCAATCGAGAAGACGATCCCGAACCGCCTCAATCATGCCTTTGAAAACAATTCCCGAAAAAACGACTCGCTGCGGCAACGATTCATAAACTGGAGGTGAAACTGGGAGTCTGATTCGAGGCGAGATATACACAGTCTCCTGCTTCGAGAATTCTTCAATTTGTGAGATGGAAGATGGGAATGTCATCGGGGGTGGAGCAGGTTCTCCTGTTACCATCATCCAGCCGTGATAAGGGTTTTGGACTTGGAGAGTGCCGTCCACGCTGCGATAGCTGGGCAGCGATTCAAGATCAAGATCAGGGTAGCCGTTTAGCTCCGCCGCAATCCACTCTTCAATGTCGTTCAAACCTAGTTTTGCAGATATTACTTTCGCTGTCCGCAGTATGTCCGTGACGCTCTTGCTCGAATCAAGAACGTCCTTTTGAAAGTTTGCGACAAGGGAGGCCACTATTGGGCATTTAACTATTTTGTATAAGTTGTCGAAGTCAAAAATTGGCTTTCTGGATTCCACCTTTTTTGCGCTCCACACGGCAATGACAAAATGATATGAATGGGCGCGATACAATGTAACGCTCGCAGCGAAAATATCTGAAAGAACGGTTTGACGTTGTGAAATGTTCGCTCGATTCCCGGAGCAAAGGATGGAATTTGAGAAGCCGGAGTCACCGTTGGAGTAACCGATCCCCGCACGCTTTACGGCACACAGTGCAGTATGCTAAAAAAGAACATATGGACGTAAACGAAGCAAAGATCGTGGCATTCAATTTCTTAACGCAGATTTATCCGACTATTCGGATTGAGGATGCCCGTCTGGAAGAGGTCGAAATATCAGATGACGAGCAATATTGGACTGTGACGCTGAGCTTCACTGAAGGGAGCGGCACGATCTTAAGTCGAAACTACAAGCGATTCAGAATACGGGCGGAGGATGGCAAGGTGATGTCGATGACCATTCGCAAGCCCTGATGCTGAATCCAAATGTCCTGCGTGAAATGGCGCCCTACAAAAAGACGGGAGCGCTAATTGACACTAGCTTATTGCTCTTGCTTTTCGTTGGATCTTACGCTCGTGATCTGATTCAGGACTTCAAACGCACCCAACAGTATTCTGAACAGGATTTTGATATTATTGCTGAGCTTGCGCAGTTCTTTCATCCGGTCGCGACTACACCAAACATCCTTACGGAGGTTAGTAACTTTTGTGGACAGCTTCCGGGTGGAATACATCGCGATGTGTTTGAGAACTTTCGCCAGCAGGTCTACGTGTTGACTGAGATATACGTGCCATCTCGTGAGGCGAGTGACATCGAAGAGTTTTGCTTCCTTCGGCTCACTGATAGCGGAATCGCCATCGCCGCAGAACGTGGTCTGCTCGTTATAACGGTCGATTTCGAGCTATCGAATCGGCTTGCCGCGAAAAGCTTCCCTGTGATTAACTTCAATCATCTTAGGTCTATACTGTGACAGTGTTGCAATCGGCTACGCGATGCACAGGAGCCGTTCACATCATGCTGTGATTCGCGTTTACGACGGCGCTGGCAACGTGATCGAGACGCACGAGCACACTGGCGAGTTCAAAGAGGCATCGTAGCGCGCGAATCGCCGTATCTCATATCATTTCATGCGCGAACGTTGCACGTTGTTTACGAAACTGCTCCTGCTGCTTTAATTGCGCCTCCCGTTGTTCAAGCAGTTTTCTGGACTCGCGTATCACGCGCCACGCTTGTTCTACCAACATTGCGGTTTCCCGCCGTTCATGTTGCAGCCGTGCTTTCATACTTCTCCCATATTGTTCGTGATGCATCGGCGCCTTGGATGCATGTCCAAAGCCTCGCAGACTCGATTTTACGATGAAGCTGGCAACGTGATCGAGACGCACGAGCACGCGGGCGATTTCAAAGAAACCGTAGCTGGTTGGAAAATTCTCCTGCTTCACGGCTAATCAGACTGCGTCTCCCCAGCACGCCGCCCCAGTATAGCTTCAAATCGCCGCGTCAGTAGTTCCTTCAAATGCGTTGAGTCTCGATAACCCGGCACATTGTGCACTGACAAATCGAAATGGAGCTTGGTGCTCTCCTTTCGATAAAGAATCGGATGCTTGCCCAATGCGTGAGCATAGCCAATCTCATAATAGACATTTGGACGCTCGCCCGTCATGTCAGCGATAAGAAATTCGGATTCCTTGATGTGCTGCAATACGACGTCCGTAACTCGTTCTTGATGTTCGATGTCGTCTGCACGTTCTGCTTTGATGCCAAATGTAGCGCACACTTCTTTGATTGCACTGCATGTCTCTTCTAGTTCTGGGCGACTATCGTCCATCCACATTAAGATAAATGCTGTGTTTGGAACATAAGTGAGCTTAGGTCGGCCAGTCGCTCCAGCTATCGGACTTGGTTCCGCGAAATTATTGGCGACAGCGTCATAAATCAGGCCAGTTAATGTGCAAATGCGACTGCGTATCATACCTGAGTCCCGGACTTCATCCTGATTAATCATTTTGGCCGCTGTTAGTGCGTCCAACGTGCCAATCATTGCCTTGAACGATATCCGCGTTCGCGTTCTGTCGTGACTCATTCTGCCGTATCTGCTGTCAGACAGGATTAATTCCTTCGGACTAACTGTGGTTTCTTCCGCGTGAAAAGTCTCTGGGAGATTACCCGCCTGCACTTGTTCAACCAGAAAACGCGCAAGCTTCTTTTGGTTTTCGGTGAGGTTGTAACCCATTTGGCTCGGATGATGAAAGCTGTCGCCGCTGGCATCGTCCAGCCTGAACTGGAGCAGAGCGGCGATTTTCGATTCGCTAAATTACTTCAGTCACTACGTGGATACAAACCGCCCTTTCCAATTCCAGAAATGCAGTCAGCTTTTCGTCGGCGTGCACAATGAACCGCTTTCCGTCGCCGCGATGTGCGTCAGCAATCCAGATTGTTCGCCCCAGCGCGTCCAACGCTGATACCCAGCCCCAACTCCATCCGGCTTTGCTGAGATTGTCAGCGATGATTTCCCAAGGCTTCACTCGCTGGGATTTTGCCTTTTACGCTCCACACGACAACGACAAAGTGATATGAACGGGCCGGGATGAAGTATTCGGTAACACTTATTATTGCCGCGTTGTTTTGCAGCACCGCACCGGCAGCCCCGGAGTCAGCGACCTGTGATTCGCCGTGTGACTGTCATAATGCTCACGGCGAGGGCCGGTGGTCAGTCAAAACCGATGCCTCGCCTCCGCCGACAGACGCGAGCGCAATTCAAGGCAGTGACACCGTCCGAAATGTTCAGTTGGCCGGGTCCGGATGCGGCTTTAACGATGCAATCAGAGCGCACTGGAATTGAGAACAAGTGGTATGCTCTGAAAGGCCGCGTTGTTGAACTGAAAGTTGAAGAAGACGGCGACTTACATATTGCGCTGCACGATGTAACTGGTGACAAGCCCGGCGTCGTTGTCTGCGAAGTGCCTGCAAAACCGCAGTGGTGCGAGATTCGCACAACCGTTTTTAGTTGGACTCCCACACGGTTTCCTTTTCACACTGGCTCTGCGAAGAAGCTGACCTTCGGTCAATCACCTATCATTACAGTGATCGGCAAAGCGTTCTGGGATGTAGGCCATGCACCGAAAGATCAAAGCAACCGTCGAAAGTACATGCCCGACTACGCTGTTTGGGAAATTCATCCGGTGATGACACTGGCAGTTCAGTAATTTTTGACTCGCATCAGGTCGCACGTCCTGTTAAAACGCCTTCGCAGTGGTTTTGTTTTCACCGAATCTTAACAGCTGAACATGCATGCAGAGGTGGCTACCAATCCTCGCTCTAATCGCACTCCAAAACCATTTCGATCACGTACGTTGGGATCGATATGCACCGTGGCTGGATGCTTAACAATGGTAATTGGGATAATTGGACCATTATTAAATTTCCTGCATCATCGGTCTTTTGAGTATCAAAATAACTGGGCGCTGAGTCACTCACAACCGATGACGGTGAATCACTGGCAGGGAAATTATAATTCTCGGAAATCCCCCGAGTCCGAGAACGAGAATCGTTGGCTCCCCAGCAGAACTCTCTGGGTATGGTCAACCGCCGGATTTTTATTCTTGATTGGTAGAAGACTGCGAAGCCTTTCCGCGGAAGAGCAGTTACAGAAAGATCATCGCCTGCCGGTAGTTTATTTTCGCTCGTTCAAAGACGACCACTTGACTGATCCCCTTCAGTGGACTGATCCCCTTCAGTGGGAGCGTCGCATGGGCCAGTTCCAAACTCAGGAGGAAGAGATCGTCAATCGCCTAGACCGAATTGGCCCCGTAGTGGCGATCGGAGATCCTCGGGAAAAAATTCCTCTCGCGGGGGCGAGTCGCATGTACGCTTCAAATGATACATGGCAAGCCGTAGCGGAAGAACTGCTTGGAAAAGCAACTCTTGTCGTGTTCCGTTTCGGCACAACTCCGGGATTGATATGGGAGCTTAAGCGTGGCCGGAATTGCTTAAGTCCCGATCGGATGATTATCATCTTTCCGGACGCCAATAATCCATCATTCGGCGCGTGTTATGCGAGTTTTCGCAAAGAGATTAGCGAAACTATTGAGCTTCCTGAAGTGCTTGACGGTCCGATAGTTTCCTTTCGGTCAGACTGGACGCCAGAAACTAAACTCACCGGGTTTTCTGATTTCGATACACAGCTTGAGGAGTTCCTCTCTAACAGAACGGTTTACCCTCAAACCGCGAACGACGTGTCGTCTAGGAATATCAAAACGTAGTTCACCAGCGCCATCAGCTGGCCTAATCCAAGGGCAACGTAGCGAGACCGCGGTAGCATACGGAGCTACTTTCAGCGTTGTTGGCCATTCAGCACTTTGGCTGCGAGCAAGATAATATCAGTTATGAATCACAACTT
>DATFXC010000144.1:0-5168 GCA_035258625.1 Candidatus Udaeobacter sp.
GCTCAGCTCATGCCGAGTTCATCGTCTTACAAGACCATCGCCGTCGCCACGACGTTTTCGCCGCGGTTCAAGCAGGTGCTTGCTGAAGCGAAGCGGATCCGGGACCGGTTCTCGGCCGAGCTTCACCTTATCCACGTTGGCAGACGAAATGGAGAAAGGTCGAGGAAGTTTAGTGACGTGCTCGCGGAACTGGAGCTTCCCGCCAATTCGCCGATTCATTACGAAGAGGGAGATCCAGCCGAAGCCATTCTGGCCGCGCTCGCCCGGGAAAGGATCGACATGCTGGTGGCAGGCGCGCTCGAAAAGGAGATCGTGTTGCATCCGTTTCTGGGGAATGTCGCACGCCGCCTGGTCCGAGAGGCGATCTGCTCAGTGATGCTGTTCACACATCCGGAAAAAAAGCCGAAACCGTTGCGTCGCATTGCCTTTATTGCCGACCATTCCCCGGAGGGAGTAGCGGCATTGAAAACGACTCTGCTGCTCGCGCAAGGAGAACCATGCGAACGACTATACGTTATCGCCATTGTTACAGCGTTTGATGAAGCGCGCGCATCGATCGGCAGTGACGCCGTGGGTGCTTCCACGCAAAAGCCGAACCATGCCGAGGAAGATGCGCTTGAAGAACTCGTCTTGTCGGCCGGCGCGACTGAGGTTCCAATCGAAACGCGCTTCATTCGAGGCGCGACAGGGCTCGCGGCGTCTGATTTTGTGCGATCGGTGGAAGCCGATTTGCTGGTAGTGCCGCTCCCGAAAACGGCCGGAACTGTTCAGCAACTGCCGAGCAATATCGCCTGGATCAGTGACGTGATTCCGTGCAATCTGTGGGTGATCCGTTGAATTGAATTGCTTTGTAGAAGCCCTCGCCGCGGCGAGCGCCTTCCCATCGGAATCAGCGGTTGATATAACGGCGGCTATAACAACACATGGGGCCTGAATTTCAGCCATACGGTTTGCCGCATCTCACGGTCATTTTTCTTACCGTCGTGCTGCCGTTTGCGCTTGCTGCACTGGTGCAGCGGACAAAATCGCGGTGGATCGAAAGGCTGATCATCGCTGCGCTTTCAGCGGTGCTGATCTTGAACTATCTGGTTTATCTGATCTTTATTCGGAGCCGGGGCGTTGTGGATTGGCAGCAGATGTTGCCAATGCAAATGTGCGACTGGGGCATGGTCGTTGTGATGGTGGCGATGTGGACAGGAAGTCTGCGCTGGTTCGAGGTGGCGTATTTCTGGGGAATTGGCGGCACGTTGCAAGCCGTACTGACGCCGAACCTGCGCTATGGTTTTCCAGACTGGCGCTTCATCAGTTTTTTCACCTCGCATTCCGGCATCATCGTCGGGGTGGTTTTCCTGATGTTGACTCGCCGGTATCGCCCATATCCCATGTCCATTGTGCGCGTATGGCTGTGGTCGGAGTTTTATTTTGTGGTCACGCTCATCGTAGACGAACTAACCGGTTTTAATTACGGTTTCCTGCTGCACAAACCGGAGGCATTTTCCATTTTAAGTTTTCTCTCCGACTCCCGCCCGTTGTACCTGCTTCAGTTGCACGGTGTCGCACTGATGTTTTTCCTCGTGTTGTACGCGCCATTCGCCATTGTCGATCTTGCAACAGGGAAGTCGCTTAAGAATACCGGGAAGCAGGAAGCGAGCCTTTAAAATTCCTGCGTTGCTGCTTTCCTTAGAGATTCATGGCCAAACCAAAACCACTGCGGGTCGGCAAAGTCACGATTGGAGGAAAGCGGCCCGCATTTATCCTCGGCCCATGCGTAATTGAGTCGGAGAAGTTTGTCTGGCGCATGGCGAGAAAGGTTGCCGACGTTTGCGCGGCTGAAAGGGTTGATTTCATTTTCAAAGCTTCCTACGACAAGGCCAACCGGACATCGGTGCGCTCGTTTCGCGGAATTGGCGTGCGCGAAGGCTGCGAGATTCTTTCTGCCATCGGACGCGATCTGAAGATTCCGGTGACGACCGATGTTCATTCCCCGGCAGAGGCCGAAATTGCCGGCGAAAAAATCGACATGCTGCAAATCCCGGCGTTTCTCTGCCGGCAAACAGATCTGCTACGGGCTGCTGCGAAAACGGGTCGGCCGATTAACGTGAAAAAAGGTCAGTTCCTCGCGCCGTGGGACGTGCGAAACATTGCCGAGAAACTGATCGCCTTCGGCAACTCCCAATACTGCTTCACCGAGCGCGGCACGACCTTTGGATATAATAACCTCGTTGCCGATATGCGCTCGCTCTATTGGATGCGTGAAGCGGGCTATCGCGTGATTTTCGACGCGACACATTCTGTGCAGCGACCAGGCGCGGCAGGGGACTCCACCTCGGGCGACGGCGTTGTGGCCCCAGTGTTGGCGAGGGCCGCAATGGCTGCAGGTTGCGACGGAATCTTCATGGAGGTCCACGAAAATCCAGCACGCGCTTTGTCCGATGGACCGAATCAGATTCGGCTAAACGATTTGCCGAAGCACCTGCGCATGTTAAAGGCTATCCATGCGGTGGTCGCAGATAGAAGCAACTGACCTATCTTTGCTGCGCAAACCCGAGCGAGACTTCAATCGCCAGGGCAGGAACGGAGAATCAGTGGTACTGACCCCTCAAGTGAACCGTCCCGCACGGCGCTGGTTCCTCACGATGTGGCTGTTCTCGGGTCTGCTCGCCGTCTCAGTTTTGACGCCTCACGCGTCGGGTCAATCAAAGGGTCGCAAAGGAAAAGCTCGAACGAAAGCGGCACCGAGTGCGTCTCCTGTCGAACAGAGCTTGACGAACATTCCCCTACCGATTGGCCATGAAGCCAAAGGTCTTGTGTTGCCGGATTTCGACGGCGAAGGCCATCTCCGGGGAAAATTCGAAGCGGGAACAGCGCACCGAATTGATCAGGAACATATCGGTTTTGAGCATCTAAAAATCACGACCTACACCCCGGAGGATCAGCAGGATTTAAAAATCGACATGAGCACGTCGGTGCTCAATTTGAAAACGCGCGTTCTTAGCTCAAAAGAACGGACCACAATCCAGCGCGCGGATTTCAACATCGCCGGCGATTCCGTGGAATTCGATACGAACAGCAGAACCGGGCGATTGATCGGGAACGTGAAAATGGTGATCACCGATAAATCGCGTCTGACGGCGAAACCCGAGACGAATCGATGAGGCAATTAACGGCGCTGGTCCTGGTTATCGCCTGCGTGACTGGCGCACGCTTGCAAGCCCAGACGACTGCTGCGACACCTAAAGCTGTTGCAGCTGCCCCAGCAAAAAAACCACAGAAACAGGCGCCCCAAAAGGAAAACAAAGCGCCTGGCAACCCGTTGTTTGGCCAGAGCGCCACGGCACTCGACTCCAATGAACCGACCACGACGGAAATTTACGCGGATGAAGCGTTCTTTGATTCAACAAAGAACATGGGCATCTTTAGCGGCCGAGTGAAGGTGACCGATCCACGTTTCAATCTTCAATCTGACAAATTGACCGTGTTTATTACAAAGGGAGAGAACCAGGGCTTGGAAAAAGCAATAGCCGAAGGCAATGTCGGGCTGGTGCGCGACCGGCCCGATCCCAATGGCGGCCCACCAACGCGCGCAGTCGGTCGGGCAGATAAAGCGACTTACACTGCCGCAACCGGAGACGTGGAATTGCGAGGAACGCCGCGGGTTCAGGAGGGCCCGAACATGCACGTGGCAACCAGCCCTGATACCGTGATGATCATTAACCAGAACAGCCAGCTGACGACTCACGGCTCGAGCCGTACGGAAATTCGTCAGCAGCCTAAAGACGATGAGACGAAAGAAAAGAAAGGCGAAGCTAAGAAAGCCGAAGTAAAGAAAGCCGAAGCTCAGCCCGCACCGTCTCAATCTGTGTCGCCACCGGCGCTCCCAACACCATGATCAGCCAAACTGCTCCGGTTTCGATTCCGAAACGAACTTCGGCTGTCGCTCCGAAGCCGGAAACCGTTCTCATGACGGATCAATTGGTTAAAATTTACGGCGGTCGCGCGGTCGTCGACGGGGTGAACATGCACGTCCGAGCAGGTGAAATCGTGGGACTTCTCGGACCAAACGGAGCTGGTAAGACCACGAGCTTTTACATGATCGTGGGGCTGGTCAGGCCAAACAGCGGTCGCGTGATTTTCTGCGACACCGATGTGACCGACTACCCGATGTACAAGCGCGCCCGGCTCGGTATGGGATACTTGCCGCAGGAAGAATCGATCTTTCGCAAAATGACGGTCGAACAAAACATCATGGCGATCTTGGAAACACTTCCGTTGAGCAAGGCCGAGCGGCGAAACCGTTGCGACCAGTTGCTACACCAGTTCGGCATTGAGCGGATCGCGAAAAATACCGCGCTGACGCTAAGCGGCGGCGAGAAACGGCGCTTGACCATCGCGCGTTCGCTGGTTACACAGCCGAAGTTGTTGATGCTCGACGAGCCGTTCAGCGGCGTCGATCCGATTGCCGTTTACGACGTGCAACAAATCATCGTGAACCTGCGCAAATCGGGATTGGCTATCATGATCACGGACCACAACGTCCGCGAGACTCTTTCCATCGTGGACCGGGCCTATTTGATCTACGATGGGCGGGTGGAGAGCGAAGGCACAAAGGATTTTCTCATCAATGATCCCATCAGTCGCCAGCTTTATCTCGGCGAGCGTTTCAAGATGTAGTTGGTGATGCAGAGAATCCTGTCTGCAAAAGATCGGTCGGAGATAGGATCGTCTGCGTCGCTTGTGGAAATTGCCCGTATTCACGCTAGAAGTTACGTCTGATGGCGGAAGAACCCGGGACGCAAACGATTACATCCCCTAGCGATCAGCAGAAGAGCGTTCCAGTTGTCACCGTTGAGAGCTTCTACAATTCGCACGCCGAAAAGCTGCAGATGAAGCTCGAGGGACCTCGCGTCGGTTTCCATCGAAAAATTCGCGAGCCAACCATCAATCGTCCCGGGCTCGCGCTCTCGGGGTTCTACACTTACTTCGCCGAAAAACGTGTGCAGGTGCTGGGCGCAGCGGAACATTCTTATCTGAAAAGTTTACCCTCGAAATTGCGCGTCGAGCGATTTCGCAAATTGTGCGAACACAGGATTCCCTGCCTGGTGATGTCGCGCGGGTTTCATCTCGCGCCGGAGTTGCTGAGTGTCACTGGCGAGGCAAAAATCGCCGTG
>DATFXC010000145.1:0-7079 GCA_035258625.1 Candidatus Udaeobacter sp.
CGCGGGGAAGCGGAAGGTTCATGGTGTGGCCTAACGAGATAGGGATGAAGTGCAGCGAGCGGGACGGGCGGCAGCTCGCAGAATATGAGAAATAGCCATATCAGAGATTAACACACAGGGGTTGCTCGCTGTCAGCTCCGCCGATGGGTTAGGCGTGTTGGGTGGCAACATCTTGCGTCTTGAGAGTAGTTGAGTCTATCGGGCCGATGAGTGGCAATGGAAGAGCGAATCTCGGCCAGGCGCTCATCAGAAGGTGGATGGCAAACACGCAATAGGTGGTTCTGTCGGCTCGCTGCATCTAGAGCGTGCGACGGTAGTCGCTCACCCGCAGATGATATCACCAATCAGATTCCTTGTTGACAGTGATTTCCCCATTGCTGTCGAATTGCGACACATCCCTGTTACACAGTGCAATCGCCGCGCTGTTTCAATCTCGCCGACGCTGAGATCCTACGGCCCCCCGTAATTTTCCGGCAAAACAACGGGTGATCTGCCCGCGTTTCGGGCCCGAGACTGCGAATTAAGCGAAATAAGCAACGTTCGGAACTGCTTTATTCGCTTTTTTCGCTGGTTCCGGCTGAGAAAAACCAGCGTTGCAGCGGGGCGCCGCCGCCGCTCCATTGGCGGCTCATGACTGATTCCCTCCACAGTTGGCGCTGCCGAAGAGTTCGAGCTGCTCATCAATAGGTAACGGTTGCGATCGCGTCGGGTTGTCGATTCGGTTTAACGATCCGCGTCGCCTCCATGCCCTCGTCTTGTGAATGCCGTAAGCGCAAGCGTCGCGCTCGCGGAATTGGCCGCATGTGTCCCCCCACACCTTGCGCCCGCGCCGAATGATCGCCAGCCAAAGATGCCGTGGGTTACGGGCCTGCCACAAATGTCGAAGTTCGTGGGCAAGTAAGTGCACCAAGTTTTCCTCGGCGCTAAACACGACACTATGCAAATAACCCAGCTGCGGAATGCCATACCACTGATCCGGTTTTGTGAAAGGGACGGCATGTCCTGCCCCGCGCGGGACGTGAATTGTAATCAATGGATCTTTGGAAAGACGATTGAAACTGCTGCCATCTTTGCACAAAACTTTTTCACTTACTAGGGCGAGTCCGCGCCAGGGATCGCGCTTGGTGGTGTGAATTGTTACCGTGAAATTGCTGATCCCTGGCGGGCGCACGAATCGGATGATTTGACGGACCAGTGCATCATTGAAATCGGTTTGATTGACGAGCTTCATTCGCATTAAGGTGAGTTTTATGAGCGAATCAGGGGCTGATTGTTTCTGTGGGGTAACGCAGTGTTAGTCTAACCAAGCCATGTAGCTAACAGGCCATTGCGAGATTACCGCACGAAAATACTCTCCATGTAATGACGCTCCTTTATTCTGCAATTCTCGCGTTGAAAATTCGTTTGAATGCGTGAAGCAGGTTTAGCTCGGAGAGAGTCAGCGGCGCTATGCGGTTTTGCTCCATGAGAATCCGCAGTTCGTGGCGTGTGTAAATACTCCACGCAGAGGCGCCAACTCCTACCAGGGCTTCTTTGGCAGCCTTGTCCTCGCAGAGGAAGATTGTCTCCCCTAGGGACTCGGACTGCACCATAAGGAAAGGCCAACGCAGCACCGAAAGTAAGTGCCACTTGTGCGCTTTAAGGGTTTCCGCGAAGTCTGGGGTAAGAAGTTCCCACGGGGACACACGCAACTTCTGGCCGTTCACGCTGAGGGAGAGGCCGCGCTCGGTTGCCTCACGAAGCACATCAATCGGCGTCATATGTCCACCGCGTGTGGCGGCATGTTTGAAACGTGCAAGGGCGGAAAAACATCGTCGAAAACGTCTTGAACGTCTTGCTCGGCGCAATTCGCAGACGATGCAGACGTTTCAGACGTTTTTTCGCGGGCTTTGCACAGGTGAATTATTCGCCTAGTGCCCTTGTCCCGTTCGAACGCAATCCCGGCACGCCGTAACGCCACAGCGAGTCGCCGCAGACAATGACCAAGCGAACGCACATTCTGCGGCCAGTTTTTGGTATGGCGTTGTTCCTCGGTAACCAAAACATTGAGAGTTTGAAGCAACTGGGCCGGTTCGCCCGACCACTCAGTTTGTTTTTCGAGCAGCTGCCGAATCGCTACGCCAATGGGATGCGCTTCAACCGATGCAATCGCGCCCTCATTAAGATTTTGCTTGTAAGCCGCAATGGATGTTCCGCGTTTCCATCCAAAAGCGCTCTCGCCAGCCGTGGCCCACAGCGCCGCATCCGCCATACGTGGCAACCAGTCCAAAGTGATGTTAGGCAACTCACAAAGGGCGCAGACCAGCGCGTCAAGCAGCCCTGAGAATATTACCGACCGTTGTTCATCAAATTTTCGCCACAAATCCTTTTCAGAAATCCGCCTTCGGTCCTCGATAGTCTCCAATTCGATTTGCAAAACGCGCTCTGCAAGATCGGGGCGGGTAGCTACATCCTCGATGCCGTTCAGAATGACAGGACGCTTCACCGCTAACGAAATTTCTTCTAAGTCAGTGTAAAGCGTACGCGCAGAGTGTCCGCCGCCTGTTGCGAGCCGACACAGTGCGTCGCTAAGCCAGGGCGGGAGACTTGAGAGATTGTCCAACGCCACGCAGCGATTACCCGCTGCCTGCGCCATCAGGTCTCGGTCTTCCTTTGGTGGCGAGCGCAGGGGGTTTTCGTTGGGATCGACGAGTTGGCGCTGTATTCGGGCTGCACAGCTTTTGGCGGTCCCCTGTTCTCCGACATAATTGGTCACGAAATAAGGCCCGTGCGGATGAAACGCGTTAAGCAAAGCGCCAGCCACAAGCGGACGTTGTGCCTTTGTCACATTGAGCAAATCCCAAAGCGGAGCGATTGAGCCGCCGCGCACAGGCTCAGGCAATGCTTGCATTGAGCCGGTACGAACAAACGCAACGGGCGACCTGTCCAGCACGCGCCAACCGCTGGGCGTTACCTCGATAACGCGCCAGCGTTCATCGCAAATGTCGATCAAGATGTTCTCGCCGTGCGGCGCGACACGGAGAAAAACCGGCTCCTCCGGACTGTCGTGACAAGCGCGTCCGGCGAGTGTTGTGATTGCGTCTGCAAGCGCATTGCGATTGATCGCCTTGCGTGTGTGCTTGTAATAAAGGCGTGCCAGTAACTTTCGGAACCTACTCGATTCAACTGGCCAAACTTCAATATGGCCGTTGATCTGCATCCGGACAAAAGGGCGATCCCGCGGATCATGGAAAAATGCAAAAGCGTTCGCAAACTCTACAAGCTGCGTTGCGGCAGATTTCCGAATCGGGATTTTCTCGTCGTTACTGCCGTTGCCCGGAGCAGTGTTTGAGTACTCGACCTTGCCGATCCGACTCCGCAACTCATGGTTCACACCGGCAACGATCCCGGTGCAGTGGTTGTGGAAACAGTGAACCGTGGGCGCACCATCCAGGTGAATCTCACAATCGCGCTCCGCGTCGCCCGCCGTGTGCAAGTGTTTCCCAGGACAAGTTAGGAAGCCGTGCGTTTCGGAGTCCCATCGGATCGGACATAACAATCCCAATGCGATGCGCTGTCGCTCATTTAGGTCGCCAGGCGTGGGGGCGTTTGCTCCTGTGTCGCGTTTCGGTGCCAGCAGTGGCCTAATCTCCTGCGCGTTCGGATTGAGGTAGGCTTCGGGGTCATCGGAAACAAAACAAAGCCGACCCAGGTCGTTGCCGCTTTCGTCAATCTGGACGCCAGTGAGATCGAGTACGTGTTTCTTCACTGCGAGGAAGTTCCCCAAGTGTTTTGACGGATCGGCGGATCCACGGAAGATCGCCTTAATGCCGGAGCCGGTTGGTGAAAGAAAATCCATGCACAGATAAGCACTTGTTCGCAGCTTCGCACGGGCCTCGTTGAGATTCTTACCGGCTAGAGCTAAAGCGTCCGCGTCTATATCTGCAGGGATCAAGCCGGAATATTTCAGCAAGTATTCCTTACTGCGTCGTGAAAACGTCCCGCTCCACGTCACCCCCGGCAGGTTCTTTTTCAGGTGTTCGACGGCTTTCTTTGCCTCCTCGTGGGAGGCGGTTTTCTTTAGCTCGGAATTGTAAACGCGGCGGATTGGCGCGACTCGTTCTCTCCATCTGCCCTGCTTGATGTATTGCAAGGTCACCAGGACACCGACCGTGCGAGTGACGACCGAATAAGCAGTTTCCACCATCGAGATTTGAATGTGGCTGAGATTCATCGCAGTCCCCCCGGGGGTAGCAGCGGCCGAGGGAAACCGTCCGCGCACGGGTAGCAGTAGATCGGATCGTAAAATGCCGTGGCGTGATCGTGGCCGCCGAGGTTTGAGTTATCGACCGGCACTGAACAGGCAACGCAGCGGCGCCCATCCCCCTGGTGAAAAAACCCATGGAATTTCACTTCGCCGTTGGTTCCGTTGCTGAGAGGTTGCAGGAAAGGCGGAAACTGATAGGCTCCGTTTACCCTGTTAGTTCTGGGCGGCGCACCGCAAAGGCGCCGCTCTTTTCTTTTCCGCTTCATCGGCGGGCCTCCTTCACCTCGAATCGCTGTAACGCCCTCAATACGTCCGGCAGGACGAACCTCACGCAGCGCTGACTCGGTTTTAAAAACGGAATTTTCCCCGACGACTGCCAATTGCTTACAGTCCGGGATGACACGTTGATCGCACGCGCCAGTTGCTCGCGATCCAACAGCAATGTTGATGCCGACGACGCTTCAGCGAGAGGCATGGACTCTGCCACGCCACTTCAAATGTGATTTTGCATTCGGGCGAACTCCTCCACAGTTTCGCGACAGCTTTTGTTAGGCGCACTGTCGCCGGTTGCGGAGTCTTTTTAGGTGTTCGCCCGCCGCTCCTATCCGGAAGCGACTCTCCCCACCACCACTTGTACCGCCGCCGCCTCTTTCCCTCGGCGGCGCTACTACTGGCAGGTGCTATTCTGCAAAATCATTCCAATAATGCAAGCATTGTTTCGCCCAGCACGCGCTTTTTTGCCAAAAAATCTGTGCACAGGTAGCGGGGCGGCAAAAACGTGCCAAAGAGAGCCTATAGCGGGGTGGTGGCTGCCACCCTCAAGCCTTGGGTAAAAGCATGCTTGCTGTAACTGACGCAGCACTAGAGCATGAGGCCTTCTCTGCTACAGAGCTAGGGAGAGTTTTGACGCGGGACTGTCCGCGCACATCCCTTCCGCGATGGTTGAAGCGGCAGGAATTCGTGCGGATCTGTCATAAATCGGTCATAAAAATCCTCCGGGCGATTGCACTTGCCTTGGAGAAGGGTATGGAGCCTACGGGATTCGAACCCGTGACCTCCTCAATGCCATTGAGGCGCTCTACCAACTGAGCTAAGACCCCATTTTATCTATGAAAAGCGGTCTATCAAAACCAGCTGAAAATTGTGCTTCTTCGGCTGTTTTATCCGGCATACACTCCAGACCAAGTGAGAACACGTCAGAAGAGCGCATTCCAAAAAGTCGGCGAGTGTCTTTACCGTTATTCATCGAACGGCGTTTATTATGCGCGCTTCGAGAGCAGCGGCAAGGAAATCCGCCGATCGCTGCGCACCACCGACCGCGCATCAGCGCAACGCGCGCTCGCCTAGTTAAAACAAGACCGCGAGCAGATCGATCCAGCGCAAGGCAAACTCACGATTGCTGAGCTCTGCGATCGCTACGCGGCGACGATCCAGCATCAGAAGCCGAAAACCATCGAGCGAAAATCGCTCATCATTCACCGGATAAAAAACCACTGGCCTACCGGCCGGCTTACTCAGATCACCAAAGTTAAGCCGTCGCATCTCGATCTTTGGATCTCCCGTTATCGCTTCGGACCGCACTCCCGCAATCTGCACATGGCGTGCGTCAAAGAGATTTTCGAAATGCCGATGCGCGATGGAATCATCTCGCGCTGGCCGGCGTCGCATCTCCGGCGCCTAAAACCTCCGCGGCCGATTCGTGCGACTCCGATCCGACGAAGATCAAATGCCCCGGCTACTGGTGTTGACCAACTTCTGGATTTCTCTTAGTCGATTGCCGTGCGGCTTTCAAAGGCCTTGCCGGCCCGGCCAGCCATTTTGCCACTCCTCCCCGGGGGTCAACCACGCCCCAGATGGGCGGAGATGAACGAAATCCGAATCCCACATCGCAGTATATACATAGGTCCATCCCCGCTTGACCTTCACGGTTGTCGAAGTGGGCCCAGCAATTCCTGTGCGCGGAACCTTGAACACGGTTAAGACATGCCGCCCGGGCGGCAACCATGTTTGATACTTGCGGCCCCGTACAATGTTCCCGACGGGCCTGCCGTCGATCGCGAGATTGAAGGCCAAATTCGATCCAAAGTTCGCCGGCCTTAGAACGATTAAACGCCCAGCCGGTCGAGCCCGTCGAGCGCCGGCAGTTTCAATCGAGGCTGCACAAAGAAAAACAAGAATCAGAAAGAGTGTGGTGACGGACGTAAATCTTGACTTCATGCCTTCATACTTTTTAGGGATTCGTTTTTGGCCAGCCTGGCGCGTTCACCCGAATGATAGGCATAGAATGGAAGCCCATCGGACGTTAGATCGAAGCCGCGCTTATCTTTACGCGGGCGGACTTCGTAAACGTGGATGGAATGCACAGCAGTTGGCTGCATCGACTGGCTAGGCATCATGTGTAATATGCTCATCTGGCTCTAGGAACATGAAATTACCAACTGGCGCATATCGTGGGTCACTGTGCGCGAATGGATTGCTGTCCAACCACTCAACCGCAATAGATGATGTTTCCAGCACTCTGTCCCGCTCAACCCAATCCACAAACTCTCGGTCAATGTCCAAGTGCTCGTAGGTATCGCCAAGCATGACCACTCGTGCTTTCGCAGTGCCGCCCGGCACCGAAACATTGACGATGTCACCCAGAGTGATTAGCGAGCCGTCGTGGTATCTCATGGTGCGTGACGAGACGCAGCGAGAAAGAGATAAGCCACGGCAGGGTGTCGTGGCAAACACGCTGAATTTATTTCGTAATGGGGCCGTTGACTTCATCGTCTGGTTAGGCCTCTCGCGTGGTAGCCGATCAGTCATCGCAGGAGGATAAGCGCCAGGATGA
>DATFXC010000146.1:0-10141 GCA_035258625.1 Candidatus Udaeobacter sp.
TCGGGTTTTATGCCTTGTTCACGATCTTTCCGTTCATTTTCCATCAACGGTTTGCTGGAAAAACCGCCCCGTGGGCGACAGCAGCGCTTGCTGGTCCACTCCATTTTTATCTTATCTATCAGCTCGTTCGGACTGCGTACCCCAGCCGAGTTCCCGGCCTGGTGCCGGCCGCATTTGCGCTGCCGGCATTGCTTGGATTGTTGGTGCTGCTAAAACGCACGCCGCTCACGAGCCCGGCACGCAACGCGCAACTGGCGTTCTTCGGCGGCGCAGCGCTGTTTTTCATCACATTGATTTTCCCGATCCAATTCGATCGACAATGGATCACGGTGGGTTGGGCGCTGGAAGGCGCCGCGCTGTGCTGGCTCTTTCATCGGGTGCCGCATCCTGGGCTGCGTTTGGCCGGCGTCGGTTTGCTCGTCGTTGTATTCGTTCGCCTGGCGCTCAATCCAGCCGTGTTAAGCTATCATCCGCGAGCTGCCTTCCCCATTTTCAATTGGTACCTTTACACATACGGGATCGGGACGGCGTGCCTGTTCGCCGCCGCGCGATTACTGGCGCCGCCGCGTAATCGCGTGTTCGGGCGCAATGTGCGGCCGCTACTGTACACGCTCGGCACCGTGCTCGCTTTTTTCATTGTGAATATCGAAATCGCCGATTACTTCAGCACTCCGGGCGTCGCCGCGCTGACGTTTCAGTTCTCAGGTAATTTCGCGCGGGACATGGGCTACAGCATCGCATGGGCCTTGTTCGCCCTTCTGCTGCTCATTGTCGGAATCCGAAAACGAATCGCGCCCACGCGTTACGCCGGCCTGGCATTGCTCGGCATCACAGTCGTGAAACTCTTCTTTCACGATCTTTCTCAGCTCGATCAACTCTATCGCATCGGCGCGTTCATCGCCGTCGCCGTGATCGCAATTCTCGCGTCCTTTCTGTATCAGCGGTTTCTCGCCGCAGCTACGAAAAACAATGAAACGAACACTGCCGTCTCACCCGCTCCGTAACTTCCGGGTCATTGTCGGAGTGACGACCCTTGTCGCCGCCCAGACGTGTTTGGCATTCGACCCCCACGAATGGCGTAACACGCAGGCGCTCGAAGTCCCAGCCAAGGGACTCGTGCGCGTGAATGTTCCGGCGGCAACATTGGACGCAGCGCAACCGGGGCTCGAAGACTTGCGCATAGTCGATTCTATAGGGAACCAGATTCCTTATCTCATCGAGCGATTGTTGCCGGGCCCAGAATCAAAGATACGGCCGGAGGAATTTCGCAGCACCATCGAGAACAGTGCGACACACCTGATTCTTAAAACAGGAACAAGCGCGCCGATCATTGGCGTGAGTTTCGAAACGCCAGCCACGCATTTCATGAAAGCCGCGGACGTCGAAGGATCGAATGACGGGAGGACTTGGATCAAACTCGCCGGCGGGGATTCAGTGTTTCACTTGGGGAACGGCGCAACGAAACTGCGCGTTTCATTCCCTGAGGTCGCGTGGCAATTATTGCGCATCACCATTGACGATCTGGGTTCGCCACCGATCCCTTTTAGCGGCGCGCACTTGCACAAGGCGCGCACAACCGCGCCCGCGGAAGCGGTCGCGGTCACAATCAAATCGCGTGATGAAAGTCCCGGCACAACGAGACTCGCTCTCGATCTTGGCGCAGCGAATCTGACCTTGGGATCTCTCCGGATCGAGAGTAATGAACCGGTTTTTACGCGCGCAGTTACCCTCGCCGTACCCGAGGTAGGCGACGACGGCATTGGTGAACGCAACATCGCAGACGCTGTGATTTATCGAGTGAATGTGAACGGCAAAAACGAAGCGCATCTGGAGGTCCCGCTCGAATCTGAAATCCACACGCGCGAGTTGTTGGTGCTGGTTCGAAATGAAGATAGTCCGCCACTTTCGATTGATAACGTGCGCGCTGACAGGCGGCTCGTGCGGCTGACTTTTTTCGCAAACCAACCCGGGCAGTATTCACTTCTCAGCGGCAACAGCCAGTGCGCCCCGCCGCGCTACGATCTTTCGGTGCTAAGCGGAAAGCTAAGAAATGCAACTGCAACGGACGTTGTTCCCTTAGCGCTTGCGCCGAATCCAAATTACAAACCGCCTGAAGCGCTCGCCGCGGTGACATTGACCGGAGCGCAAATCGACGTTGCGAAATGGAAATTCCGCAAACTTCTAGCGCTCACACCAAGCAGCGTGCAACAAGTCGAACTGGATCCCGAATTGCTGGCTCGGTCGCAACCCGACCAACGCGACATCCGCATTGTGCACGGCGAGTATCAGCTGCCGTTCCTTTTTGAACGCACCTCATTGTCGCGTCCGATCGGTTTAAATGCGGCAGCGGCGAATGATCAGAAGAAGCCTGCCCTTTCGTGTTGGTCGCTAAAAATCCCACAGCCTGGCGTGCCGATCACGCGACTGGTCTGTACATCGTCCTCACCTCTTTTCCATCGGCAAATGCGATTGTGGGAAGAAGTCCTTGACGAGCGCGGCGATAAATTTGCATCTGAACTCGGCCGCGCCACGTGGGACCAAACGCCCAACTCTCCGAAACGCGATCTGGTTATCGAGCTCAACGCGCGCCCGCAAAGCGATAGGTTATTTCTGGAAACAGATAACGGCGACAACCCCGCAATCGAGCTACGCGACTTTCGCAGTTACTACCAGGTAACGCGTGTCGTATTCAAAGCGACGCCGGACCCCGCGCAGCCGGTTTGGTTGTTTTACGGCAATCTCGATGCAACCGCCCCGCGTTATGATCTCGCTCTCGTTGCCGGCGAACTTCTGAGAGCGGAACGCGGTACCGTCGCCGCGGGTCCGGAACAAAACCTTTCGTCGAAACCGTCGTTTGTTGGCCAAACACTAACCGGATCGACTCGCTACATTTTTTGGGGCGCGCTTGCGTTGGTTGTGATCGTGCTGCTCGCGATCATGTCGCGCTTCCTGCCCAAACCGCAGCAACAATGATCAGCAGGTTTGCGGATTTCGCGACGTTGGTTCTGGTCTCGATTGTCTTCGCAATTTCTGTGACAACGGGCTTGGTAGCCGACAGTTGGCGCGCATAGCAGCGTTTGCCAGCGATTGGTTTCGGAGTAATTCTCTCAACTTTCAGTTATGCCCGATCGCGCTTATCTCCATCCAATTGATCCGGAATTGGTACCTGGCGCACGCAACGCGATCGATGTTTGTCTTCGATTAAGACCGCAGGAGCGAATCACGATCGTCACTGATACTGTGACGCGTGAGATCGCCGCGGCGCTGCAAAGAGAAGTCGAGCGTGTCGGTTCGGAGTACAGCTTGTTCGTTCTCGAGCATCATGCGCGACGTCCGCTCAAGTTCATGCCGGAAACAATCCTCGAAGATCTGGCCTCCTCGCAGGTCTCCATCCTCGCGGTGCAAGGTCAACCAGGCGAACTCGGCGCGCGCACGGAAATAACGGCAGTCGCGAACCATCACCGGATCCGGCACGGCCACATGGTGAATATCAACCGGCAGATCATGTTGGAAGGCATGCGCGCCGATTTTTGCGTGATCGATGAACTCAGCCAGCGGTTGGTCGACCGCGCGCGCCAAGTCGACCGCATCACCTGCAAAACACCAAACGGTACCGAATTCGAAGCGGAACTTTCACCAAAGCTGAGATGGCTTAAGACCAGCGGGATCATTACGCCTGACAAATGGGGCAACCTGCCAGGCGGCGAAATTTTCACTACGCCGATGAATACCAACGGCACTTTTGTCGTGGACGGCGTGGTCGGCGATTACCTGTGCGAACGCTTTGGCGATCTGCGATCCGCTCCGCTTACAATCGAAGTCGAAAATAATCGTATCCGCTCGCTACATTCGGAGAACAAGGATTTGCGCGACGAGTTTCGTGCTTACACCAGCACAGACGAAAACAGCAACCGCGTCGGTGAATTTGCCATCGGCACAAACATCGCCTGCACGCACATTATCGGCCACATTTTGCAGGACGAAAAACTTCCCGGCGTTCACATTGCCTTCGGTCATCCTTACGCCGAACACACCGGGGCGAACTGGGCTTCCAAAACACACATCGACTGCGTCGGCCGCGATTTCGACATCTGGTTCAACGGCGAGCAAGTAATGCGACGTGGGAAGTTTTTGATATAGTGGCGTCAATGATTGCTGACGTTCGTGACCGCCTGGAGCGGGTGCCGTTTGTTCCATTCGTCATCCGTGCCTCAGATGGCCGCGAATATCCGCTGCCCAGCCGAGATCGTGCACATATCTCGCCACGCAGTAATCGTATCGTGGTTTTCCTGGATACAGGATCGGCTGTGCTTCTCGGGCCGATTCACATCAACAGCATAGTTGACCATCAGACGGACGGCTCGTCCTAACGCATCGGATCGGAAACGTGGATCCGAAACTTCGGGCAGCCTTCAATGCTGATTTCACGCCAGAGAAATACGCCGGGCTGGTGCGCTGCGTAAATGAAACCGAGAAATGGCCGGCGGATTTCCGGATTTCTGAGACGCCGATTTTTTTGACACGCGAGTTCACCGAGGAAGTGACGCGGGCAGCGAGTGAAATTGTCAGAGCCACTCGCACGCCCGAATTTGCAAAGCACGCCGCATCGGCGGTTCCGAAGGACCTGGAAATACTTAACGAATCGGCCCACCCAAGTTTTCATGTGGTCGATTTCGCAGTTTGCGCCGAAGGAGGTCGGCTGGTCCCCCGTTTGATCGAATTACAGGCATTCCCCAGCTTGTTCGGTTTTCAGTTGGTTCTTTTGGATTGCATCTGCAAAGCGTACCCAGTCATTCCGCGCGATTGGACCTCCTCATTTGGTGGAATCAAAGATGATGCGTATCTCGAACTTCTGCGGCGCACCATCATTGCAGATTCCCAGGTAAAGAGTGTGGTGTTGCTCGACATCGAGCCGGAGAAACAAAAAACACGCGTGGATTTTGCCGCTACCCAAACGTTGCTCGGGATTCGACCGGTTTGCGTGACCAAAATCAAGAAGCGGGGCCGGCAATTATTCTACGATTGTGACGGGCGCAAGGTCCGGATCGAGCGAATCTACAACCGAGTCATTTTCGATGAGCTGAGTCAACGGCCTGATCTGAACTTGGAGTTCCGGTTTCAGGATGATCTCGATGTCACATGGGTCGGTCACCCGAACTGGTATTTCCGGATCAGCAAACATTCGTTGCCGTTTCTCAAGACCAAGCACACGTCACCAACGTTTTTCGTTGATGAATTTCCAGCTCACGAAAACATCGAAGATTACGTGTTGAAACCGCTTTATTCATTCGCCGGCCACGGTGTGGACATGGAACCAACGCTCGAAAAAATTGCCGCACTGCAGAATCCGCATGACTGGATTCTGCAGAAGAAAATCGAGTACGCGTCATTCGTCCCGACCGTCGATGGTCACAAATCAAAAGCCGAGATCCGGATGATGTTTGTGTGGCCGGATCAGGATCGCGATCCCACGCTGGTGAACAATCTCGTCCGGATGAGCCAGGGCAAAATGATGGGTGTCGATTTCAACATCGACAAGACGTGGGTAGGCGCCAGCATCGCGCTACACGAAAACGCAGAATCTTCAGGCGTCACGAACTGACGGTGAGATTCGCGGTGATCAGCCGTTCTACAATTACAACGTCAAGCCAGCGGCCATCGAGGCACGCATGTTTCTGGTACACGCCGACCTCGCGAAAGCCATGTTTGCGGCAGAGCGAGCGGCTGGCCTCATTAAAGGGAAAGATCCGCGACAGCAGTTTCCATAATCCCAGCCGTTCCGCTTCGTTAATGAGCCCAGCGAGCAGTAGATCACCCACGCCTCGACGTCTCCAGTCGCGATGGACGTACATCGAAAATTCGCCGATGCCCCGATAACATTCCCGGTCGCGGTACGGGCCAGCGCCAGCCCAGCCGATGATTTCGCCATCGATTTGCGCAACAACGGCGGGATAACGACCACCGATGGCTTGAAGCCACGCCTGCTGATCTTCCGCAGATCGTGGTTTGGTTTCATAGGTGGCGACGCGGTCTTCGATGCCCTGATTGTAAATCTCAGCAATCGCTGCGGCATCGCCTGCGGTTGCGGTCCGAATGTGTATGCCGTCCACGCTTGGACCTTCGAGCGCGCGATTACGCCGGTTCCGTTGACACTGTTGCTTCACCGGAGCCTTGCTCGAACGCCTGCTGCACCGCGCGCCACGCCAGCATGGCGCACTTCACCCGCTGCGGGAATTTCCGAACCCCCTGCATCACGCGCAAATCACCCAATGTCTTCGGAGCTTCGCTCGTGTCGGCTGTCACAAGATCGTGAAACGCTCGGAGCATTTCCATTACTTCCGCTCTGCTTTTGCCCTTCAATTTCATTGTCATCAGTGACGCCGAAGCCTGGCTGATCGCACAGCCGCGTCCGCTGAATTTGATGTCCTCCAAACCGCCGTTCGCGTCGAATTTCACGGCCAGATGAATTTCGTCGCCGCACGCCGGATTATCACCATGTACCACCACGGCAGCGTCGGGTAGTTCGCCAAAATTCCGCGGCCGCCGCGAATGATCGAGGATCACCTCCTGGTAAAGCTCTTCGATTTCCGGGATCATCAAAAGAAACGCACGCCGTTGTCTGTCATGTTGAGCGAAGCGCTGCAACGAAATGCGAAGCATGAGGCCAGGCTTTCAAACATCTCTGGCTGACCATTAGCTCGCTGGTTGACCAGTTGAACAGAGATTGAAAGCCTGGCCTCGCGGACTTCGTCCGCTGCATTGCAGCTTCCATTCGCTCCGAATGACATGAAGCCAAGCACATCATGAAAAGAAACGCACTGCACCGTGAAGGATTTCAATCATTCGATCGATCTCCTCCATCGTGTTGTAGAAGTAGAAGCTCGCGCGCGTTGTGCCCGATACGCCAAAGCGCCGCATCAGCGGCTGGTTGCAATGATGCCCGCCACGCATGGCCAGCCCGTACTGATCCGCGAACGTGGTCAGATCGTGCGGATGCGCAGCGTCCATGACAAACCCGACCAACGCGCCACGCTCTTGGCTCGGTCCAAAAATGCGGATGCCGGGCAATTCGGTGAGTCGCTCGGCCGCGCAACGAGCGAGTTCCGAATCGTGTTCGAAAATTGCCGATCGCCCGATGGCCTCGATGTAATCAATCGCTGCCCCTAGCCCGATCGCGCCAGCAATGGTCGGCGTGCCAGCTTCGAACCGGTGAGGTGGTTTCTTGAATGTGCTCTTTTCGAGCGTCACGCTTACGATCATCTCGCCTCCACCGTGCCACGGCGGCATGGATTCTAAAAGCTCCGCGCGTCCGTAAAGCACGCCGATCCCGGTCGGTGCACACATTTTATGTCCTGAGAACGCAAGGAAATCGCAGCCCAACTCCTGCACATCGAGCGGCATGTGTCCGGCGCTCTGCGCCGCGTCCACCAACGTGAGCGCGCCGACTGCGCGCGCTTTAGTACAGAGCTCGGCGACTGGATTAATTGTGCCCAGCGAATTTGAGATGTGCGTGAAAGCGAAAACTTTCACTTCCGGCGTCAGTAATGAATCCAGCTGTTCGAGATGGAGAGTCCCATCATCCGACACTGGCACAAACCGCAGCCGCGCTCCTGTTCGTTCAGCCAGCAACTGCCACGGCACGAGATTGCTGTGGTGCTCCATTACGGTGAGGAGAATCACGTCTCCTTCGCGGATAAATTTTCCACCCCAAGCCTGCGCGACAAGATTTATACTTTCGGTGGTCCCGCGCGTGAAGATGATCTCGTCTCCACAAGCCGCGCCGATGTATTCCGCCACACGACGCCGCGCGTTTTCGTAAGCTTCCGTTGCGCGCGAACTAAGAGTGTGCAATCCACGGTGGACATTTGCGTTGTCGTGTTCGTAAAAATTGCGAAGCGCTTCAATAACCGGGCGCGGCTTTTGCGAACTCGCAGCGCTGTCGAAGTAGATCAGCGGATGCCCGTGCGCTTGCTCGCGCAGGATTGGGAAATCCTCGCGAAGAGCGCTCCAGTCCACCTGGCTCGCGACGGCCTTATGCACGCTATAATTTGCTATAGGAGCGGTAGCGCGCCAGTGCATTCGCAGCGCACGGCGAAGCGTTGAAGCTGTAGCGGCGGCTGTGTCGACCGCAACATTGTAGCCGCTTCGCTTCGCGAGGCTCGAATGTCTCTACAGTTTTGAACTCATGATCTCGACAGCCTCAGCCGAGGTGCGCACCGGAACGATTTCGAAATCGACTAAATCGCGCCAGTTTGCGATCCATTTATCGAACAGCGCGAAGTCTTCACTTTGCACGAGTTGCCAGCAAATTTTGAAATCCAAATCAACCCAACTGGAAATGTATTCCAGTCCTTCGGGCATCATTCGGCCGCTCTCTCGGAAGCGTCGATAAATTTCGGGTGCGGTACCTTCTTTGAGATGCTCGATGACCATGTAAAGCATCGTTCTTCTGTAGTGGCGGGCGTGCCGCCCGCAATCTTTAATTGTGCAGCCGGGACGGCTGCCGCTACAGCGGGTTTATTGGACGGCTGGGCATCCGGAGCCTACTAATTTATTTCAATTCCTCATTTACCTCGGCGAAAGCGTTGACGCCGAATTCCAAATCTTCGCGCGAATGCGCGGCGGAGACCTGCGTGCGGACGCGTGCGGTGCCATGCGGCACGACAGGATAGAAGAACCCGATTACGTAGACGCCTTTCTCCAACATGCGCGCGGCGAACTTTTGCGACTTCGCTGCGTCGCCAATCATGATCGGAACGATCGGGTGCACGCCGGGCTTGATCGTAAGACCGCGTTCAGTCAGGGCAGAGCGGAAATATTTGGTGTTTTCTTCGAGCCTATCCCGAAGTTCGGTCGATGCGCTGAGAAGTTCGAGCGCTTTCAGGGATGCGGCGACGACTGGTGGCGCGATTGTGTTGGAAAACAAGTATGGCCGGGAGCGTTGTCGCAATAGATCGACAATTTCTTTCCGTCCGCTGGTGAAGCCGCCGCTGGCGCCGCCCAGCGCTTTGCCGAGCGTGCCGGTGATGATGTCGATCCTGCCCATCACGCCGCGATATTCGTGCGTGCCGCGCCCGGTCTTGCCGAGAAAGCCGGTGGCGTGCGCGTCGTCGATCATTGTGAGCGCGTTGTATTTCTCCGCGAGATCGCAAATGACCTCCAGGTTCGCAATTGTGCCGTCCATCGAGAAACAGCCATCAGTGGCGATCAATCTGAAACGCGCATCCTTCGCTGCCTCCAGCTGGGCTTCGAGATCGGACATATCGTTGTGCTTGTAGCGAAACCGTTGCGCTTTGCATAGGCGGATGCCGTCGATGATGCTGGCATGATTCAGCTCATCGCTGATCACGGCATCTTTGTCGGTGAGCAGCGTTTCGAATAACCCGCCGTTCGCGTCGAAGCATGATGGATAGAGGATGGTGTCTTCTGTCCCGAGGAATTTGGTGAGCGCAGCTTCCAATTCCTTGTGAATGTCCTGCGTCCCGCAAATGAAACGCACACTCGCCATCCCAAAGCCGTGTGTGTCGAGCGCCTCCCTCGCAGCAGCAATGAGAGCTGGATGGTCGGCAAGCCCAAGATAATTGTTCGCGCACATGTTCAGGACGCGTTTTCCGCCGGTGATTGCTATGTGCGCGTCCTGCGGAGTCGTGATAACGCGTTCGGTTTTAAAGAGGCCTTGCGATTTAATGTCCTCCAGTGTTTGGGAAAGCTGTTTTTCGAATTCCACGATCATAGGTGAGCGATAACTAAAATGACGAAGCACGAATGTCGAATGCCGAAGGAGTGACGAAGCACGAATGACCAAAGCGGCGTTCTCAATTCGGTGCGTCCGGTTCGACTGGGAACGAAAAATCTTCTTGCCAAATTGTGAATAACTGTTAATAACTCAAGCTGGTGGTTCGCCTTGACCTACGCCGAGCGTCGTAACCTCGCCTTAATCCTGCTGGCGGCTTTCATCGCCCTTATTCTGCTTACCGCCTGCGGCACTACACAACATCACGCATTGCCGGCGTACGAGCCGCCGCTGGCGAAAACGGATTTTCAGCATGTGCACACTACTGCCTACACACATACCGAATCGGACCATCGGCAGTACAGTAACCGCAACGCCCTCGGTGGAGAACTGCGCGCCGCGGGTCCA
>DATFXC010000147.1:0-11356 GCA_035258625.1 Candidatus Udaeobacter sp.
AACCAAGATCACATTGATTCGTCGCTTCATCGGATGTTACTCGCCAGGTTAACGGCTACTTCTCCTGGTCGAACTCGAATTCCTCACCCGGGAATGCCGGCGGCAGGTGGCTCCATCGCACGATCTGTTCGAAACCTTCCTTCATGAAAAGAGGCTTCACGTCGGCTGCGGCCAGTTCTTGCGCGCGTTTTTGCAGCCCGGCCACGATCTCAGGATGCTCAGCTGCGACGTTGTTCTTCTCAGACGGGTCCTGTGGGATGTTGTAAAGCTCCACTGACGTGGGCAGCGTCGTACGCCAAACCAGCTTCCAGTCGCCCTGGCGGACGGCGGCGCGGAAGGGTTCGATGTTATAGATGACTTCGGTTCGCGGCGATGGTTTGCTTTGGGTGATCGTGCCCCAAACATCGAGGCCGTCGAGTGGCTTACTCCGGGCGGTCGAGGCGCCCGCCAGGTTGGCCAGTGTCGGATACATATCTACGACGTGAATCATCTCCTTGACCGTAACACCCGCCGGGATGTGACCTGGCCAATTGGCGAACGCAACGACGCGTGTGCCGCCTTCGTAGAGGGAACCTTTGCCTTCGCGATACGGGCCGTTGTCGCAGGGGATTTTGATCTTCGACACATCTGCAATCGCGCCGGAAAACATTGGGTTGCGCGTGCCACCGTTGTCGCTCATGAAAACGATGAGCGTATTGTCGCGCAGCTTCCTTTTGTCGAGCGCATCGACAACGCGTCCGATCTGGTCGTCCATCGCGGTGATCGATCCCGCGTAGGCACGTCGGGCTTCGTCCGTGATGTTTTTGTATTTGTCGAGGTATTCCTGCGGTGCCTGATACGGGGTGTGTGGCGCATTGAATGTAAAATAAAGGAAAAACGACTTGGTCGGGTTCTGCTCGTTGATGAATTTAACGGCGTCGTTCCCCAGCAGGGTGGTCGAATAGCCCTTCTCCACCACCTTCTTATTATCGCGAAACCAGTCGACAATGCCCTCGGCCTCGTGGGTGAAGTAATCGATTTCGCCGATGAGCGGGCCGTACTGGTAGTCGAAGCCGCGCTGCCGCGGCCAGTACTTGTGGTCAGCGTTGCCGAGGTGCCACTTGCCAATAATCGCGGTAGTGTAGCCGGCCTCCTTCAGTGCCTGCGGTAGGAGCCATTCGTCGGTCGCGAGACCGTACTTGGCACCAGCCGGAATGACAGCCGTCTGCAGACCGTATCGGAAGGGATAACGACCGGTCATGAGCGCGGCGCGCGTCGGCGTACACATCGGCTGCACATAGAATTGTTCGAGTTTCGTCCCGCTGGCGGCGAGTTTATCGAGGTTCGGGGTCTTGATGTCGGAGCCGTGAAAACCGACATCCTTCCGGCCGAGATCGTCTGCAACGATGTAAACGATATTCGGCCGGCGCGCCGCAACTTGAGCGTTTTCCGGTTTGCTCCGCTGCGCATTTGCAGGCAGGGCAATCGAAAGAAGGCTCATTACGGCCGCGAAAGTGGCGAACGTCCTGAGCAGAATTTTGTGCTTCATCCTCCGGTGGTAAATCATTGGTGAGACAGCAATACGTCTGTCCTGTTCATTTGCGGCGTAGCCAAAAATCTCGACGTGACGCTCGCCAACGCGAACGCATTTCACTCCGTCTTCACCGAGGGCTTATCCTTTTGCGCGACGAGAATCTGGAAGTTAGGAGGGCTCTGCGTCGTCGGATCTACTGGCCTGTTGGTGAAAATGATTGTCGTTCCCGGTGCAATGATTGTCTTTGCTTTCGCAACGAATCCAGATGGCAATCCGCTTTTCTGCGCCGTCAAAAACAAACTTTCGCTGGCGCCCTCTGTTCCCGCTACTGTTACTTCTATCCAGCGCACATGCTCTTGCGCATCGGTACCCTGGAGCGCGCTAAAAACACGATCGTTTAGAGGTGAAACGACCTGCGCATTCGGAATCCCCGCACGGCCGATCTCAACTCCATTTCGATAAACGTAGACTGTTTTATCTGCGCTGCTCACAATTAAAGAAACCGGCCCGCTCGGAGATTTATCGGGATCCCAATCAAACTGACCCCCGCCGATCGGCTCGCTCTCCTGGCCAGTTCGCGAAAAGAACAGACCGGGGTGCACGGTTGTTGCAGGCGCGGAGTGTGTGTCTGCGATGATCACGGTCGCGCCTTTCATCGTCACTCCGAAGAGGAGCTTCGAAAACTCAAGCGGCAGCCGGACGCATCCATGCGAGTCAGGGTAACCCGGCAAGTCGCCGGCGTGCAGCGCGATGCCGCCCCACGTGACCCGCTCCATGTAAGGCATCTCTGCGCCTTTGTAGATACTCGAGGTATGATGGACCTCTTTTTCCAAAATCGTGAACACGCCGGTTGGAGTACGGTGGCCCGGCCGTCCAGTGCTGACACTTGATCGCGCGATGCGGATACCGTTGCGGTACACATACGCCACCTGCTCGGTAATGCTGGCCACGATCAAAAGCGGTCCTTCCGGCGCGCGCTCAGGTTCCCAAACGTACTCGCCAGGTTTCAGAGTTACCGTGTCTGGAGAAACTCGGACGCCTTCCGTAAAGGTTTCGGCAAAGGTGAAGCACCGCTCGAGAATGAACAAAGCGGTGACGAAAACGACCAAGGACAGGAAACGCTTCATTGCAGTTAGTGTGCAGTTCACGATTGCGCTTGATGCTTCAAATCGGCCCTGCCTGTCAATCCTTTGATGCTATGCAGCTCGCGTTTGCGATGCTAGGCAGCCGACTCGGAGTGCACTTCTCCAGCGTTTTCTCGTAGATTAGCAGTCGGCACCTGAGAATCCAAAAAGCCGAGCGCGTGCGGCACTTTGATTACGCGGACTCCAGCTTTTCGCTGTTGCTCGACGATCTGATCGCGGAGCGCCTGCATTCGGGTCCAATGCACCTTTGGCCGGAAATGATGTTCCGCGTGGTATCCGTTGTAGAACCACGTCCAGTTATACAGCTTCCCGTAGGTGCTGACGCCCCAGGCAATAGGCTCATTGGGATTGCCTCCGTAATGCCGGTAATACCCGTTCAGATACGAGAGGCAGTGGCCGAAATACCAAAACGGCAAAAGAAAACAAATGTAACGCCAATTGAGAACACCCAGAATAACAAAAGTAGTAACGAAGCACGCCAGCTCGAATACTCCCCAAAACGCCTCGCTCGGGTTCTTGCGTTTCAGTTCCTTAAAAACAGTTTTCGGGTCCTCACGAAAGAAACTGACGAAAGTGTATTTCAACGGATGCTCCGCTTCATCGTCATGGCCGTGCTTGTAAATTGAAATCCAATCGATGGTGTCGCCGTGCTCGTCGGGCCGATCGGCGTTTCCTTTGTGATGCTGCATGTGAATGCACTCGTAGAAAACCTGGCCGAACCCGACGGTGATTGATTCCATGATGCTGAATAGCCGGTTCAGCAGCGGCGAACGAAAATACGGATTGTGAATGAAATTATGGGAGATGCCGTTGATGTTCCAGGAAATGCTGACTGAATAAATGAAGCCAAGAATCAGCATCACCCACAAGGGCAAGCGCGGAAACAGATAAAACATGGTAAAGAAATACGCGCAGTGCAGAATGCCCGCCGCGACGGGGATGGCGTCCCAGCGTGTCTGGGCAAAAACCGTGGAATTCGTCTTCGGACGATCGATTGGAACGAAATCACTCGAGGAGGTTGGCATTCGTTCAGGTCCCGGTCTCTTGGAATACACAATGTTGACCGGTAAATCCAGTCGGAAATTTTCCTAGGCTTCGATTTAAAGTGCGCTGAAGGTCGAAGTCACATTGCCGAAAGGGCAAACCGAACGGCGGTGAGAAATTCCTCGTCGTCGAATGGTTTGGTGAAAAAAGCTGATGCGCCAGCTTTTAGTGAGGTTGAGCGGACGAGCGGATCGTCTTTTCCGGTGAACATGATGACCCGCGTCGAAGGCGAAAGTTCGTGGACGCGCGACTGGACCTCAAGCCCATTCATCAGCGGCATCCAAACATCAATGATAGCAACCGCAGGCCGATGAACCTTCACGTAATTCAAAAATGCGTCGGGTTCGTTGAACTGTTCGGGGTGCCAACCTGCCGACATGAGAAGCCGATTGAGGCCTCTCAACACGGAGGGATCATCGTCGAGCAGGCAGATCGGACTTGGGCGTGGAGCATGCAAAACAAGTGAACACTACGCCCGCGTTCGACTCGCCCATATTAGACTTTGGTCTCACACCACGTAGCGGGCGCAATTTGTGCTGTTTCAACCAAACGCAGCAGCTCAGCGACCGACACGATGCCCAGTTTTTTCATTACGCGCCCGCGGTGAACCTTGATGGTCTTCTCCGCGATGCCCAGCTCGCTTGCAATCTGCTTGTTCAACATGCCCGTCACGACGTGTTGCATCACTTCGAACTCACGCGGCGTTAACAAGTCCAAAAGGCGGCGGGCTGCTGCTTTCTCGATGGCGCGTTGTCGTTGGTCCGCGGAACGCGCCAGCGCGCGCTCGACACATTGCAGGAGTTCGGTGTCTCGAAACGGCTTGGGGAGAAAATCGACTGCGCCGGCTTTCATCGCCTGCGCACACATCGAGATGTCGCCGTGACCCGTGATGAAGACGAGTTGTTCTTCCCGGCGTCGCTGAATCAAAACATTTTGCAAATCCATGCCGTTGATCCCCGGCATCCGCACATCCACGATGACGCAGGCAGGTCCGGTGTGTTGGTCGCGCACGAGAAAATCAGCCGCCGAGCCAAATGCCTCGCTGATGTAACCGGCTGAGCGCAACAACCGCGATACGCCTTTTCGGACCGATGCATCGTCGTCGATCAAAAATACAAGGCTGTTCGAAGGGATCATGTGGATGACGTGC
The DNA here is from genome assembly GCA_035258625.1 of Candidatus Udaeobacter sp. Classification (GTDB taxonomy): domain Bacteria; phylum Verrucomicrobiota; class Verrucomicrobiia; order Chthoniobacterales; family UBA10450; genus Udaeobacter. The sequence goes on from DATFXC010000147.1 coordinate 4,853, forward strand.
TGTTCACCGGAAGAACAAATTCAAACCGGGTGCCGCCGCCGTCGGCATTTTCAGCTGTGATCGTGCCGCCGTGCGATTCAACGATGGATCGCACAATGGCTAACCCCATTCCAATTCCTTCCGTTTTCGTACTGAAGAAAGGATCGAAAACACGGTCCTGCATGTCCTCGGAAATGCCGACACCATAATCGCGCACGCTCGTGCGAACTGTGCCATCGCTATTTGATTGCGTCGCGATAACAACCTTCCGTTTCGAGGCCGGTGTGTCTCGCATCGCGTCGAATGCATTGATCGCAAGATTCAGCAAGACCTGTTGAAGTTGAACCGGGTCGCCGTCGATCGCGGGCAAACTTGGATCCAGCGAAGTTTCCAACTGGCACGAGTGCAGTAGCGCATCGGGTGATGCCATGCGCAATGCGTCCATCACGACCTCGTTAAGGTCGACCGAGTGGCGCGCCATCTGTTCCTTCTTGACCATGCCGCGAATGCCGCGAACTACGTCACTGGCACGGCGACCATCTGAAATGATGTCACCGAGTACTTCGCGAATTTCGCGTAGATTGACGTCGCCCTGATCGATAAAACGCTGTCCTGCTGCGGCATTACTGAGAATTCCAGACAACGGTTGATTCAACTCATGAGCAATGGACGCAGACATTTCGCCCATCAACGCCACACGACTGAGATGAGATAGCTCCGCGCGATCGCGCTGCGCATCTAGTTCGGCCTGTTTACGCGCTGTGATATCGATGCTGATTCCCAAAAGCCGTGAGGGCTTCCCCGCGCTATCAAACTGAATGCTGCCGCGTGTTGACATCCAACGCACGATTCCATCGGGCAACACGAGGCGGTACTCCGATTCGTAGTCCTTTGCGTCGCGAAGCGCATCATTGATGGTCTGCCGGATGCGGCTGCGGTCCTCTGGGTGTACTTGAGATATGAAATCCTCAAAGCTGACCTTTCCGGTCGAAGGCCAGCCTAGAACTGCTCGCCGCGCATTCGTAGCCCAGATCTCATTCGTTGCCAGGTGCCATTCCCAAATTCCGAGGTTAACCGCAGCTGCTGCCAATCGCATGCGCTCCTCACTCTTTCGCAATGCCTCGTCTTTGGTCATCAATTCGGTGACGTCCAGGCACGATCCGATATATCCGGCGAATCTTCCTTGCTCATCATAGCGTGGGACGCCCTGGTCCGAGATCCAGCGATACTCGCCATCGTTTCGCCTCAACCGGTATTGCATGACGAATGGCTGCCGCGCGTCGAATGCGCTGGTGTAAACGTCCAGACAATTTTTCAGATCATCTGGATACACGCCTTCGGCCCAGCCATTTCCAAGCTCCTGTTCCGTGCTGCGGCCGGTAAAATCCAGCCATGGCTTGTTGAAGAAAGTGCAGAGCTTGTCCGTGCCAGCCATCCAGATTAGAACGGGCGCAGCGTCTGCCACGATCCGAAACCGCGACTCGCTTTCGTGCAACTCCGTCTGCCCAGTTACGCGCTCCTCGATCACTGTCGCCAGAAACAACAGCGGAATCGCGAGAACGATCAGAAATATTTGAATTGAAAGCGCGTTTTGTTCAGGCGTTTCGCCCGAGAACGGCCCATGGCCATGAGATGCACTCCAAATCGCCAGAAAGCCGATAATCGAAATGGCAGTGCTTGCTCCCAACGTGCCGAATCGTACCGCCGCCCAAATCAGGAATGGCAGAGGGAGAAAAAGAAGAGCCAAATCGACGCCCGTTCTAAACTTGTAAAGTACAACGTAGCCGACCAGCAACAGACCGAAAAAGAGAACACCTGCTTCCAAATAATGCGAGAGTTGGGCCGTTCGCAGGGCTGAAATTCCAGTCGTCGCCCAGGTTACGATCAACGGCACGATTATTAATGCCGCGAGCGCATTTGAAAAAAGTCGTATCCGGATCAGTTCCCAATAGCCGTCCTGTCCCCAATGATTCCAAACGACAAACGCGCCGTCTAAAAACGAGGACAAAAACGGACCAAGGAATACTACGCAAAGACAAAAAAGACCCACGTTGCGAAGCGTCGTGAAACCGACAGGTCCGCCCACCACGTACCGCATCAACCCGGCGCCGATCAGTGCTTCGCAGGAGTTGCTGATAAACCAGCACAAAATCATGAGCGGTGGAACGTGACTCTGCAGTTGCGCAGCCAGATGCGCTGGAAGCGCAGCCAATAGCACAAACCACCAACTGCGCGGCGGTGTCAGCAAAAGCGCCGCGACGAGAACAGAATTCGGAGGCCAAAGAACCGAGACAGGATGAGGTTTAAACGTGAGCGCAAATCCGATTTTGCAACCGAGATAGTATCCAGCGAATACCGACAACGCGGTCGCTAAAAGATGTCGGTCAAAAATCGCGCCGACAGTGTTCCCGTTCCGCGACGCTGACTGAACGTCTGCGGTCTCAAAAGATACGGAACCGCCTTTCATTTTCAGCGACCCTCAGTTTAGGCCAACAGTTGATTTCGAGGGGGACGCTTTGTCGTGAAATGGAGAAGATACTTTCGGAAAGATCGGGCTGAAAGTAATCCAGATGTGATTGCGGTGGGATATAACCATAAGATTGCACGCCCTTAGATGCCAACTTCTTCGCATGGCACCCCGAATGATCGCATGGCCAAGGCGTGGGGAGAAGCCTTGTTTTTGCCGCAAGCCGTTATCCCTCAGATAGTGCCAGGGAGGGGACTCGAACCCCTACGGATTTCTCCACCAGATCCTAAATCTGGCGCGTCTGCCAATTCCGCCACCCCGGCAAGTATCTTAACCCGTTAGATTTATGCTGAAATATGTAGCTCTCGTAAAATCGCTTGTTGACTCCATGTTGAACGATTCAACTCGTCTTTGGTCTAATTTGGATATGAGAAGGCCAACGCTGAAAGTTCATAAATACAAGCACTCAAGAACCCACAAGTTTTACATCAATCTCCGGGCGTTTGGCAAGGGCCGGAAGTTTTTCAAGACGCGCGCGGAAGCCGAGGCTGAAGCGATGAGACAACGAACGCTCCTGGAGCGCCACAGCCGTGAGGCTGTCGGATTATCGCAGCGAGAGATGTCCGAAGTCATCGCGGGGAGGGATAAGCTGGCGGAGTACGGTAAGACGCTCTGCGACGCAGTGGAGTTCTACGTTGACCATCTGGAGCGTGTGCGCCGCTGCAAAATTACTGTGGCGCAACTCGCCGAAGAAGTGCTCGAGGCAAAGCGCAAGGATGGACGTTCCGCAAAATACATCGGCATGCTGAGGCTCTACTTCAAAAGATTCTGTCAAGACTTCGGCAATCGGCTCATTGCTGACATTACTGTCGAAGAACTAGATACCTGGTTGCGCGATCTGCCCGGTTCACCAAAGACGCGCGCCGACTATCGAGCGAACATTGGGGTCCTGTTTAGCTCCGCAGCACAGCGCCGAATACTCGACTTCAACCCTGTCTCGTTCACTGCCAAGCCGAAGCTCATCGACAAAGCCCCTGAGATTTTCAAGGTGGAGGAACTACGCGCGCTGTTAGAGACTGCAACGCAGCGAGCGCCTGATGTCTTGCCAATCCTCGCCATAGGCGCATTCGCAGGGTTGCGTGATGCTGAGATAAAGCGCCTGGATTGGGGTGAAGTCGATCTTGCGCGCGGACACATCGAAGTGAAGGCAGCAAAGGCAAAGAGCGCGCGACGGCGAATTGTGCCGATACAAGCTAACCTTGCGGCATGGTTGCTCCCCTATAGCGGGTTGACGGGCCAAGTAGTGCCAGACGGCGCACGCGGCAAACTGGAACGCGTTCGCAAAGCCTCCCACCTGACGGGCTGGCCGAAAAACGGCTTGAGGCATTCCTATTCGTCTTACCGGCTGGCCGCGATTCACGACGGACCGCGTGTCGCCTCCGAACTAGGACACACGACACCACAACTTCTTTATAACACGTATCGGGAGCTAGTGCTGCCACAGGACGCGGAGCGATACTGGAACCTAGTCCCTCAAGGAGAGGCAGCAAACGTTGTGGCTTTTTCCGCGTAATAGCGGGAAAAGTGCGTCAACAGTTCCTCAGCCTCCGCGCGTGTGAGGCTGCAACTGATCGCCTTCCTGGGTAGATGTTCAATCTCCTCACTAGTACAGTCTATAATCTCAGTGGGCTCCCATTGAAGCCATAATTTGCCGTCTGTATCCCTTTTGATTACCGCGTCCTGCTCTAGCTCAAGTGGTATTATCATGTTTTTCATGACCGTCTCTGACTAACCCACGGCAGCGGTTGTTCATCCCTGGTAAGAGATCGCTACAGCGACCTACAGTCCTTTTAGAATGAGATCGCCCTACGGGAATCGAACTTTTGTATTTGCGCCGACGCGCTTCTCTAATTTAAAAAAAGCATTTCCTTTCGTCGCGCTGGCGAGCTCGAGGCGACCACCCCCGCGCAGGCCGCGCGACGGCGCTCCCAGGGCCCGCTCACAGAATTGCCCCCTTAAAGCTTTCCGACTTGGGTTACCTCACCGGGATGCTGAGGCCCCGAAAAGCACTCGCAAACAACTTTCCGCGCACCTTAAAGCGCACTAGCTTTTAGCTAGGCAAAAGCAATGTTCGCGCGACTTAAAGCGCACCACTTAGGCGGCTTTCGCACTTGTGATAACATGGCCGCCTCTGCATATTAGGGCGGCGATGTTAAAGCTACTGCTCGCAACCGCGCTGTTGGCCGCAGGGGATTGCCGTCAGGCCGGGGTCGGAGCCAGGCGGCGACCAAGGATGACACACAAAGCTGTTGGGGGCTCTTATAGCGCCTTTTGCCCTTGACAAAACGACCATTAACGCGTATCGTACTTGTGAAGAGGAGAGGGGGGAAAGAGGGGGCTTCGGAAGATTTGGATGAACCTACCTTTGATTCAACCGCCCGGCTTGCGCCCTACGCCTTATTCCTTGTGGGCACTTAGCGAGAAACAGCGTTACGGCATGGGGAACTCAAGGACTCAGTGGCAATTCCTAAAGAGGATCGGTAATGGCATGAGTGTTGTCGAAGCAGCCGCAGAGGTAGGAATCCCAGTTAAGGCAGTGCGAAAATACATTGAAAAGAACCCACGTTTCAAACAACGCGTCCACCGAATGCGTGAATGGTCCGTCTGCCATGACTTGTGAAGCGGATTTAACAAAGGCCAGCATTCGCTTCTGTGGTTGCGAAGATTACGAAGCGATGATCAACTCGGCTGAGAAGCGGATCGCTGCCCTATCTGGTCAGATTGTCGCACCTAAATCTCACCTTACGAATCGCCAGCGCAAAGAGCTAAATCGAGAGCGGAATTTTCTCCGTAAATGGCGATCTACCTGGCATCGGGGGTCAATGCCCTTTATCGAAAAGAGTTTGCGAGGGCTTGATGCGGCTTCGCCGGTGGTAATCAAATTTCAGCCTGATGGACAGTGGAGCTATCAGGTATCGTAGTTCTTTAAAATATAAAAGACAGGCGGACGCGGGTAAAGAAGCTCCCTGCATTGCACTGAGTGGTGTGATTAGCGCGGAGTGATGCCGTCTGGCCACAGAGATAACCTCTGTGGCGAATTTCGAGCGAAATCGAGCGGGCCAAACACCTTTCGCCTGTCAGCCATGTAAAGAAAAGGCATAACACAGGAGAACTGTAACTTATGCCAAGACATGGCGAACCGTCCGCCGAAACGGTAACAAATTCGGCAATTCTAACTAAACGGGAAGCTGCCCAGCTTCTTTCTTGCACAACCCGCTACCTGGAGCGGCAGATCCGCGCCGGTCGTCTCAGGGCGTGTAAACCAACTGGTAAACTCGTCCGGCTACTCCGTACCGACATCGACGCCTTTCTGATGTCAGGCGCGTCGATTGCCTAACCGAAGGGAGAAATGAAACGTGAACAACGAATTTCATCAAATCCTTACGGGCGCGCTGCAATGCGCGCATGGCGCAACGATCACTCAATCAGCCCCAGCAGGCAGCAGGCACCATGCGGCGCTGAAATGCGCTAGGTGCGGAGCGTTCCGAAAGTGGCTACCAAGACCAGAGAACGCGGAGCGCCGTCAACTGAATGGGTTCAGGCTGGCAAAGCTTCAAATGCAGCCCGGCCTGAACTCATGGGAACGGCAGTTTATCGACAGTCTGGCCGAACAGGGCAACAAGCTGTCACCGAAGCAGCAGACGGTGTTTGACCGTCTTTGCTCTACGTATCTGAAAGGCGGTGCTCAATGAGCGCCCTACGTATTTCAGCGGTAGAACGCGCTACGGAAACAGTGACGCGCGATTATGACGCAACGGCTGTAATCAAAGCGATCCGCACGGGCGGAAAGAAGGTACGCGGGCAAGTAGAGGGAATACGCGACACGCTCAAGCGCGAACTTGCCGCACACGGCGATGAAAGGCGCGCGAAGCAAGCGGCAGGCGAGTTAAAGAAGCAACTCCCAGCCGTTCTGTGGAGCGGCAGGTTCACACAGCGCGCCAACGATAAGCTGGTTTCACACTCGGGCTTATTGTGCGCCGATCTGGACGGCCTTAACG
>DATFXC010000148.1:0-14952 GCA_035258625.1 Candidatus Udaeobacter sp.
ACTGGGTGAGAGGCATGAATGGCGCGTCAGACCTAACTATGATTGGACGAAAGTTCGTAAAACATCACGAATTATTTATCGTCTAATTCGGCCATCACAGTTGTTGTTCTGTGGCGCTGGGGATTGTGCGCGGCTTTGACAGGAAACGGTCTACTTCGTCGTTGTACGTCTCGAACGGGTTGCCCATGACGAGAAAATCGCGGCTGTCGCAGGCGATCGAGTCCCAGTTGATCACGTACGGGAGATTGCAGTTTTTGAAAAATGTAACCCCCCGCGCGCGGCCGGATGCACGGGTGTTGGCGGGAGGAACGTGCGTGGCGCTGGGGCGGCGGACACCGTTGTTCCAATCTGCGATTCGCTTGCCGGGGGTGACGCTGAAAAACAATCCGCGACGGGGATCGATGTTGTGATATTCCAGGTCGATGCTTTGCAGCCACGGATCGTCCCAACTAAGTGCTTCAGATTCCACGAACGTTTCGAGCAACCATTTTTTGGTCATCCAGTCAACGCCGCCGATCAGCCGGTGCCGGTTGTGCGGGATTGCTTCGAGAACGAATCCCCAGTTCTCCAATAACCAGTTGGTTTCGGCGCTACTATGTCGCAGATGCTTCTGTGCGAGATGATGAAATTCCCATTGCACGTCAATCGCGCTGGCGGTCTTGCCGTTCTCAAGCCGAACGATCCATCGCTCAGTGGGATCGCGAGAAATGTCGCGCGTGCTTTGCACAGCGTCGGCGAGGACAAGGTTGCGCGGCAAACGGCCTTCCTCCAGCAACGACAAAACGCAGGCGGTCGTCCCGATCTTTAGCGCCGTTGCGTACGGGCTCATGTTCGAGTCGCCGATAAGCAAATGCAGTCGCCGATATTTTCGGTAATCGGCCAGCGGTTCGTCGCGCGCGTTGATGATCGCGCGATTGAACTGCACCCACTGATAAATGTCGTTGACGATGTGATCGGCGCGCTGGCTCAGCTGGAAATTGACCTGGCCCTCGGGTTGTGGCGGCTCGAAATCGAACGCCAACGGGTTCGATTGGCCGACACGCCCGGCGCCAGTAAAAATCTGGCGCGTCGCTAAAAAAGTCAGCAGCGTCCCGAGAATCGGCGGCGTGAACTGCGCCTCGCGTCTCATGAGATAGTTCTCGTGGCAACCGAACGTGGCCCCGGTGTGATGGTCCACGTTGTTCTTGATGAAGGAGACGCGGTCCTCCGCGCCCAGAGCAATCAGCGCCGATTGCAACAGGTCGTCTCCGGCCAGCTCGTATGTCACGAGATCGTGCAGGTGCAAACACTCCGGCGACGCGTATTCGATATGTCCCATGTCGAGATACAGCCGACCGCCGTTAAGAAGAAACCCGCCGTTGCCAGGCGGTTCCTCGTAATCGCGGTAATGCAAATCGATCGTGCCGGCATCGGCCTTGCGGAAGAGATAATTTTTGACCTTCGCCGGCCAAAGCTCGGAGTTCACGTGCGGCTCGTCTTCACTTAAAAGACAGCCGTACTCGGTTTCTACTCCTACGATCCGGTCCATCGGAACCAATTACGCATCGAATCGTCATTTGGCTAAGGCAAAAGAGTGTCGCCCCCTCACCGTCCCGTCTTCGCACCGCTACGGCGCGGCAAGTAATCCTCTCCCCAAAGGGGCGAGGCAAATGCTGCGACACGATGGTCAGAGACCGCCGCTACAGCCGATGCGCAGAAAGCAAAGCGCACAGTCGCTAATCGGTTACCCCAACACCCCCCCCGGTGCCCGGCACCTTGCTCTCTCCCGCTTCTCTAAGCGGAATCACGCTAGCTTAACCTGACTCGCAGCTCACGGGACGCCTCTGCCCCGCCACCCGAAAATCAAAGAGATTATGAACAGTACAAGGAATATAAAGAACAGGAGTTTCGCGATGCCCGCCGATGCTGCGGCGATACCGCCAAATCCAAAGACTGCTGCCACAAGTGCGATGATTAAAAAAACTACAGCCCAACCTAACATGTTTCACCTCCTCAAAGAGTGAATCGAATTTGCAGATTGCATCGCGTGTCCCTGCCTGGCTGTTCGCGAGCAGGCACGGGCCCGCTCTAACGCGCTGCCCCAGCGGGAAACATGACCTTGTCAGGCGCGGCGTTAAGCGCGGCCAGAAGTTTTTTGATCAACCGAGTTTTAACGCGCCCTGCTTCGCGCGGCGGAACCAGGTAACGAACAATCGCTTCCAGCCAAGTGTTCTCGCCGACGCGAAAAATCACACGCGGATGCTCGTGCACCTCCAACTCGTCCACCGGGGTGCGCGCGAGCAAGTCGCGAAAAGTTTGCACCCGCTCGATCATTTCCCGGCCTAGCTCTTCCTCGGTGACCTTTTGCATCGTGTTGGCGATGAACTCCAGATCAGCGTTGTAAGCGATTTGGAATTTCACCTCGTTCCAGATGTACGGAAAAAGTGGCCACGAATAATTGTAAATGAGTTCGTCGAGCACTTTTTCATTCGGGAACTTGATCAGCCGACCGCTGGGATGATCGGTGGAGAGATATTGGCCGCCGAATTCCCACAGCGTGGTGTCGAGGTAACCGACATCGATCACGTCGCCAGTAGCGTCGCCTATCTTAATGCGGTCGCCTACGCGAAAAGGCTGGCGAACCAGAATGTAAATCCACGCGATAAAGCTTTTCATCGGCGTTTGCACAGCCAGCCCAATGATGATCGAGCCAACGCCGAACGCAGCAATCGCGGCGTACCAATTCACAAAAATGATCGAGACCACAATCACGGCGATGGCTAGCGCAACAGCCAGGTGCGCGACGCGCTGGAGCGTGAAACGAGTGGAAGCATCCTCGACCCGAGCAAGTCCATAGACAGAAATCGCACGCGCCATCGCCAGCACGATGGTGATCAACACTGCGCCCCTTAGGATGCGCTGGGCAATAGCAACCCCAGCCTCTGGAAAAGGAATAACTTTCGCGCCAATGAGAAAGTAGACAGTGGCGCACACCGCAAGAACAACTGCGTGCACGACAAACCAGAATCTATCTTCACGCCGAGTCTCAATCTTTTCGCGACGTTTTTCCCCCGTCGTCCGCTCCAGTTCTTTGCGAATTTCGGGGCGTTTGCTGATTTCCTCCACTGGTTCACCCATCATGATTGGAATCGAACCAGGAGCAGCAACAGGCTGCACATCCCGAGGCACTTCGGATCTTCAAAGCCACTGAAGCTGCCGCGTGAAAACGAATCTCAAGTGTGTCATCCAACACGGACATTGCGGAGCTGCTTGCGCAGAGGCAGAACACAAGACAGGAATTCTTTCCTGCGCGTATCGTCGAGCCGCGCGCAATGCATTTCTATGGCCAGAGGAAGCATCGGACCTCGTCGCGCGAGCACGGGACGCGCCATTTCGCTCGGCATGGACGCCCATCACGCGTGGCAACTTGAGTTAATAAATCTCGGATTGGCCGCCTCACTGCGAGCGAAGATTTCGGCCGGGTCCTGAACTTCATGCCTATAGCCGAGTTAAAATCTTGGGCCCCAACGCGTGCCATACGGTAACGCGTTTAGCAGATAAAGTGCGCATCTAACTTGCCTTTTCCCGCTGCATCTTGGTCGCACGGCTGTGCCAGATCATCAGCGCGCACCGTTTGAGCGTGACTTCAACTGCGCCACGCCGTCGTTTATCGTTCTGGTTCTTGTTCGGCCATGGCTCGCCATCAAGATGCATCGCGCCAGGGGGCCACGTGATTTTAAGTCTGCGGAATTTTTGAGGCGTTACCGGAACGCGTCCTTTTCGTCCGGCCAGGTGCGCGTCGATATACTTGATCAAAATCTCGCGCTCATGCTCGCGCACCGCCACAAAGTCCAGCCAGCCATCGTCTGTTCTTGCTTTTGGAGCTAGATGGAGCGCGGGGCCAGCCGAGCGGATGTTCATTGCGCCCCAAAGGATGTAGCGACCGGAAATATCTTTTCCATCGATGCTCATGGTCCAGTGACGCGGCGGATAATCGAGCGACAACTCGCGCAGAAGCGATAGGTGCGCGTTGAGCTCTTCCTCGGGCGACGCCCCCTTTTTTTCGTTCGCCTCTGCAAGGGGAAAGTAGTCGGCAAACAGCCCGCCACCCGCCGCTTCCAAAAAGTATCCAGGCCGCGACGATCTGCGCGCGACGCCAACGTCGAACGGCCGGCTTTTTCCGCAGTGAACCGATTGAAGAATTTCGTCAACAGATCCGGTGAAACCTAGGCTGCGCGCCAGATTGTTCGCCGTGCCAAGCGGCAAAATCGCCAGCGGAATCCCGCTGTCCATGATGTCCCACGCAGTTTTGTGCACCGTGCCGTCTCCTCCGGCTGCGATGACGACATCCACTGGCTTTTTGAACGCTTGTTTCCAGCCGCGCTCCTTTATCGATTGGTAGAACGCCTGAAGCCCATACTTCCTCAGCCTCGACATCAATTGTTTCTTGCTGTGATTACGGTCTCCCGCTTTCGGATTGTGGATCAGCAGGATTCGCATGATTGGTCTCCTACAGCGATTACCGTTCACAACCTATTCGGCCAAAAACAGGCCGGCACGCGTTCTTAATGTGTGAAGATGCGAATCCTGATCTCCAATGACGACGGAATTTACAGCCCGGGCATTCCGGCGCTGGCGAAAGCGGCAGCGCGTTTTGGTGATGTGCGCATCGTGGCGCCTGACGTGGAGCAATCCTCAATGAGCCATGCGATCACATCGTCCCGGCCACTGCGCTTTAAACGTGTTCATGTCGAGCGGTTCGACGCATACAGCGTCAACGGCACTCCCGCCGATTGTGTCGCGCTTGGGATGCACCGGTGGGGACATGTGGACCTTGTACTTTCCGGTATCAATCTCGGACTGAACCTCGGCAACTCACTCTGGCATTCCGGAACGTTGGCGGCGGCAAAACAGGCTGCGTTGCTCGGATCGAGAGGGATCGCGTTCAGCACCAACGTCAGGGACAGTCGCGAACCCGATTTTGCAGGGCTCGAGCCTTACGTTGCCAAGGTGCTCGATCTGCTGATGCCCAGGAAGACATTGCCGTTGCTAAACGTAAACCTGCCGGAGAAGCCGAAGGGCATTCGCTGGACGCGCCAATCTGTGCGCCACTATGATGGTAAAGTTGTTCCTGACAAAGATCCGGTGGGGCGCTCGATCTTCTGGTTCACGGTGACTCCACTTGAAGGTGCTGCGAAAGGAACCGACCGCTGGGCAATTGAGCATAACTGGGTCTCGATTACTCCCCTGCGTCTCGATCTCACAGATGAAGCAGATCTTGCTCGAGCTTTGGCTGTTTCGGATGCGCCAGCGGCGAAGATGTCCCGGAAACGTCGTCGGTTCCCCCACTCTCGCGCAGGAAAACTGAGGACCCGTTAGGCGCCCGCAAGACCGCCAGTTGCGTAAGAACCCGATTTTTCGATAAAATTAGCGTCAGGGGGGAACCAGATCAGAGGGAAGGTTCGAATCGGATGCGAGAATTACCGTCGCAGCCGATGTTTAAGAATTGGCCCAGTAGCACCGTACTGCACGACACCGCCGAACAATTCCATATTCTGGTGGATAGCGTCGAGGAGTACGCCATTTACATGCTAGATCCCAACGGTAACGTGATCACGTGGAACACAGGCGCGGAGAAAATCAAAGGTTACTCCGCGGAAGAAATCATCGGCAAAAATTTTGCGTCCTTCTATACGGCGGAAGACGTTGCTGGCGGCAAGCCGCAACGCAATCTGCATGAAGCTGTCCGTCGGGGATACATTCGTGATCAGGGCCTGCGCGTCCGCAATGACGGATCGACGTTCGAAGCCGAAGTTATCATCACTGCGCTTCGTGATGGCGCCGGGAAGATTCGCGGCTTTTCCAAAGTCACACGCGACATCACAGACCAAATTCGTAGCCGGGAGTTTGAAGCGGAAAACATTGCAGCGCAAAAAGCCAGCAAAGCAAAGGACGACTTTCTGGCCGCGCTCAGCCATGAACTGCGCACGCCGCTGACGCCTGCTTTGGCGGCAGCCTCATACCTCGAAGATAACGCGGAGAAGCTTCCGCCAGACTTCTTGGAGGACGTCGAGATCATCAAGCGCAACGTGCAATTGCAGGCTCGGTTGATTGACGACTTGCTCGACCTCACCCGGATTGCCCGCGGCAAGCTTCATCTCGAACTGGAAGATTGCGACGCGCACGAGATCATTCACAACGCGCTCGAAACAGCAAACTCAGCTATCGAGGCGAAGCAATTGAAGGTCTCAACCGATCTTGAGGCGAAAGAATATCGCATCCTAGCTGATTGCATCCGGCTTCAGCAAGTGTTTTGGAATTTGATTAATAACGCCGTGAAATTCACCTCCAAAGCCGGGCAGATCACCATTCGCACGTTTAACGACAAGCAGGCCCGTCTTAACTTTGAAGTTACTGACACGGGAATCGGAATTGAACCGCAGCGGCTGGCTTCATTGTTTCAGCCATTCGAGCAGGCTGATCCTTCTGTGAGCCGACAGTTTGGCGGACTCGGACTGGGGCTCGCAATTTCCAAACGTCTCGTGGACCTTCATCATGGAACGATAGAAGCGGAGAGCCGTGGCCGAAGTTTCGGCGCAACGTTCAAGGTGACACTCGGCACCTTGCCAGCAGGGGCGGGAGATAGGGGGCGGAACAGCGCCATCGCGGGCAAAACATCCAAACCACTGCATATCCTGCTCGTAGAAGATCACAAGGACACCCGGCGCACCTTGTCGCGCCTGCTCACCCATTTCGGTCACGAAGTTGTAACCGCGGGTAATGTCCGCACCGCGACAGAGGTCATGGGCTCGGACCATATCGATGTGGTGTTATGCGACATCGGCCTCCCCGACGGAAGCGGCTACGAGGTGGCCTCGCAAGCGCGGGCAAAGGGGCAGGTCAAAGCAATCGCTCTCACCGGCTTCGGTACCGAGGACGACGTCCGCCGCTCCAAAGAAGCCGGATTCGATTTTCACTTGGTAAAACCGGTTAACTTTCAGGAGCTACGAACTGTTCTCGACCAGGTAGCCGCGTAGTCGACCTATCCCAAAGCATGCCCTCTGTAGATACGGTCCCCTATGGGCAGTCTTGATGGCGCGAGTCAGCAGCCGAGTTCAAACAACCGAGCGTGATCAGTACGAGGTGCGGAGTTTACGCCCGGGCGGTCCTGCTAACTCGTTCTGCCGCTGACCGGCCGGAGAGGGAGTTGGGCGCATCGAGATTCGCGCCGTGATCAACGCCAACGTTCAGCCGATAAACCAGTTCGCCACCGAGCCAGCCAGAAAACAGCGCTATGACAATGCCGATCCACCCGAGCGTCATTGCCGTCATACTCGGTACCGTCGCGTTTGGCCGGCGCATAAACCAGCTGACGATGAACAACAGCACCACAACGAAGTTTGAGAGACCGTGAATCAGTCCGATGTACTTTGCGCGCGTACCTTCTGGAATGCTGAGCCAATCAATAAATCCAAACACCGCCGCGATCAGTCCGCCAATAATGCCCACTGCAATCATCCAATACGAGACGTCAGCCCAATGGCCGTTCTGCGTGGAAACGTACAGAATATCGAAAATCGCGGCTCCGCTGAGCAGCCCCAGCGGAAACACGATCAACATCGGGTGAACCGGGTGACCAAGAAATGTTGCTTTCGCCCTCATTAGTGCGTTCTCCTGTTAGTAAGTTCGGTTCACGACAGGCGAACGGTTTGGTCTAGACAATGCTTCGACCTCGCGTGAAAATTTCGGCGTCCGCCATACAGCCGTTTACCCAGCGCCAATCGGATTTAAATGCGAAATAGAATTCGTGGAACTCGTTAGGTTATGCGGAAACTTGTTCGACAGATTAAGAGCGAGCTGAAGATCGCAAAACACTGCGCGATATACGAAGAGGAACTGAGCCGCGTTTGGCCGCACGACGGAAAACAGCGTGAATTACTGATCGCGCAGTTTGCTCAGGACAACGGGTTTCGCCTCCGCTTTTATCGTGAGGGTCTATTCGCAATTTTCGACAGTAAGCAGAGAGAGAAAGAGAGATGGCTAACGCTTTAGGCCCACTTTTGAAGCAGCGCCTTCTTCTCAAAGGATTTCGTGAGCCTGCGGTAGGCAAATGCCTGATGAGGTCAGAGGGGCTGACGATCCAGCACAGAAATAATAAGTTTCCCCACCGCTGATGCATTACTTGCGCCGCCCGGTGCGGGGTTGCGGTACGAACGACAAGCAATGCATCCCAATCAGCGGTCACCAACCCGGCGAACGGCTACCGAGAAGCCGATGCCAACTCCGGCTCCGTGAGCGCTTCGGGATTGACGATGTCCTCGGCCAGTTTGTTCAGTAGTTCGTTTGTCTCAGATTCCTCATCCAGAGTTTGTTGCAAAAGCTTTGCAGATTTATCCTGCCCAAGTAGTTGCGCAAAGGTCCGCACACTGCCGTAACCGGCGATCTTGTAGTGCTCGACTTTCTGCGCAGCTACGATGATGCCTGCGTAGATAACGGAATCTTCGCCATCTGCCTTAAGGACCTCCGAGCCTTCCTCAATCAGGCCTTTCATGGCCTGGCAGGTTTTGCCCTTTGTCTTCTCGCCGAGTTCTTCGAAGACTTCTTCAAGCCTGTGGACGTGACCTTTGGTCTGTTCGAGGTGCTTTTCGAAAGCTTGCTTCAATTCGTTTGATGAAGCACCTTTGGCCATCTTCGGCAACACTTTGACTAGTTGGTTCTCGGCATTGTACAGGTCCCGAAGCTCGTTCACGTAAAGTTCCTTCAGTGTCTCCAGATTCATAATCCCTTTTTTCCTTTCTGTTTCTGGTTTGATCAGCGATTTGTTGTAGGCACGGCACGCTTGCACCGGATACAAAAAAAGAAACGTGGCGAAACATTAAAGTGCGCGTGTGTTAGTTTAGGATTTTAAAATACGCGCGATTGTAATGGGTGCAGCTTGTTACCAGCAGGCTAAGCAGTCTGATAAGCGCGCAACGAAGACTCCAGCGATTGCTCCACTTTTCGCATTCGCGGATCGGCCAGACGCATGAACGCGTTTACGTAATCGCTTGCCATACGGCTGGCTGTGAACCGTTTCTCAAAAACGTCGCGACAACGAGCGCGGCTCAGGTCATGAACACGACCCACGGCTTCCACGGCTTGTTCGATCTCGTTTACGATAAACCCGGTAACACCGTTTTCCATCACCTCAGGAACAGATCCCCGGTCATAAGCGATGATGGGAGTGCCGCACGCCATCGCCTCAATCATCACGAGCCCAAACGGTTCCGGCCAATCAATGGGAAATAGCAGAGCATAGGCGTTCCCCAGAAATTCGTTTTTGTGTTGATCGCTGATTTCGCCAACCCATTCCACGTGAGATTGTGTCAGCAGCGGTTCAATGTGCCGCTTGAAATACCGCCGATCAGCGCGATCGACTTTCGCCGCGATCTTAAGCGGCATCGACACATACTTTGCGATTTCAATCGCCCGGTCCACTCTCTTTTCTGGCGAGATCCGTCCTAAGAAAGCCAGGTAATCTCCCCGATTCGGCCAAAACGCGAACAGGTCTTTAGGTAAGCCATGGTAGATGGTCGTCTGCCAGTTGGCCCAAGGTAAAGGCTGCCGTTGAGCATTCGATATTGAGATAACTGGCACATCTCGAAATCGCTGGAAGACAGGACCCATGTCGGGCATGTCGAGGCGCCCGTGCAAAGTTGTGACGTGCGGAACTGCCAAGTAGCGGCAGATCGGAAAATGCAGGTACCCGGTGTGAAAATGAATAAGGTCGAACTCATTAACGTCCTCGATGACGTGATCTAGCAGAAGGACCTCCCGCGCCACGGGGTCTTTGCAGCGCTCATTCTTCCGGAGAGACCGCTCGCAGGACGCTATAAGCTGCGCATTTGTAACAGAATCGCCACTGGCAAACAAAGTCACGTCGTGTCCTGCGCGAACCAATTCCTCAGTGAGGTAAGAGACGATCCGTTCCGTTCCTCCATAGTGTTTCGGAGGCACGCTCTCGATTAGTGGCGCAACCTGAGCAATTCGCATTCTCCCCTTCCCGTGTGCAGTGTTGATCCCGAAAATTTGAAAATCTTCGCTGCGTAATCGAATTGGACGGCCGCTTTAGTCTTGTCGCGTTCCGTGTTGGATGAATTGCAAAGGGTTATGTTTCCGTCGAGGATCACAGAAGTTGGTTGGTTCAGTGGCGCATCCGATCAGCGCGCAGCAAACTCGTAGTAATTTTCGGACGAAATTTACCTGACCAGCGTACCGCCCGAGCTGAAGACGAAAATCAGGCAATTGTTCGATTTCGATTTTCCCGGTTTGCTGGATCCGGTCCGGGAAGAACCTAAAAGGCCGCGAATAAAACGTCCGAAGAACCGGGGACCGACCAAGGCGGCGCGAAAACGCCGATAATCGAAAATGGGCCCTCGGGGACTACGCCCCGCCACTTTCATCGCGGGATGACCAGCGTCGACCTGATCAAAGCATATGTCTTTTGCCCAACTTGTTAAAAGTGTGTCGCAAAAGGAGACTGAGACGCCTGGATGCGAAGTGCCATCCGATTCATGAACATAGATGGGTTTGCCCGCAGCAAAGGTGGAGTCGGCCAGTGAGGTTTCCGACGATGAACGCAAAGCGGAGAAGGTTACATCCCGTGCCCGCTTACGGATCGCTGAGCTGTTGCAGGAGCCTTTCGATGTCAGGTCGATCGCCCTTAGCGGCCTTTTTATCCTGGCAGTTTTTTACACAATCTACTTCATGCGCTCGATCCTGCTTCCGATCGTTCTTGCGCTACTGCTCAGCTATCTTCTCAGGCCGATAGTGCGGGGACTCGCTAAATTCAAGATTCCGCTACCCGTGGGTGCGGCATTCATCCTTGTCGGACTTCTTGCGCTTGTTGGTTACGGCTTCTCAGCGCTGGCCACGCCCGCGGTGGGATGGCTTCAGAAAGCGCCTGCCGGTTTGATGGAACTGCAACACAAACTCATGTCGGTAAAAAAATCGGTAGCGCAAGTGACCCAGGCGACCGGCGAAATCGAGAAACTAGCCACAAGCGATGCGGAAACGAAAACCGTCGAAGTGAAACGGCATCCCATCAGTGACACGCTTTTCATGCGCACGCCGGAGTTCATCGCCAGCGCTGCCCTGTTGTGTATTCTGCTCTATTTCTTGCTCGTCTACGACCAGGTGTTCATCGCCAAACTGGTCAAGCTGCTGCCAACGCTCTCAGATAAGAAGACGGCTGTTAGCATCGCAAACGACATCGAATCGCAAGTCTCGCGCTATCTCTTTACCATCACAGCGATTAATGCCGGCCTTGGACTGGCCGTCGGCACCGCGGTAGGTCTGCTCGGTCTGCCCAATCCAGTAATGTGGGGTGTGATGGTTGCGCTGCTCAATTTCGTTCCTTACCTGGGCGCGTTCACGGGTATCATCTGCATGACGATCGGGGCTGTCTTAAGCTTCGATAGCCTCGGGTACGCGCTCATCTTTCCCGCGGTCTATCTCGCTTTTGGCACGTTGGAGGGCAGTTTCATCACGCCATGGGTTATTTGACGCTCCCTTACTTTGAATCCTGTCATGATCCTGCTCTCACTCACGTTCTGGGGCTGGATGTGGGGAATCGTTGGGATAATTTTAGCCGTCCCGATCCTGGCAGCATTCAAGATTTTTTGTGCGCACATTAAACCGATGGAGCCCTTCGCGGAATTTCTTAGCTAGCACCCTCGAAACACTGTCATCCTGAGGCAATTTAACATGCGAAATTTCGAAGCAATGGCATTGGTTCTTGGCTGCATCGGAACGGTTTGCTGGATCGTGTGCTTTTGGTGGATGCATCGCATCTCATCCCGTCAGGATGCGATGTTGGAAGAGCTGCATGAAATGACAACGCGCATTGAAAAGCTTTCTCGGGCGGAGCACGATTTGATTAGTGACGTGCATCCGCAGGTAAGCGAAATCAAGGAACAGGTCGAAAACGTTAGAGAAGTTGTTTCGTCCGAAAAGAGCTAACCGTGTCGATTTGATCCATCGGACGCGCAGGATTTGCCACCGACCGCCCAAACCGCCGCTCGTCGCTGCCTGGATGGTCAATTTTTTGCTTGATTGCTTCACGAAACCTTGTCGGAATACGATGCTTAAACCAGCTTAACGGAAAGGCATATCTATGCTCTGGACAATAATAGTCATCCTGATTGTTCTTTGGCTTCTCGGCTTCATCGGCCACTTTGGCGGCGGTCTAATTCATCTCCTGCTCGTGATTGCCGTTGTCATCCTGATCATTAACCTGCTTCGGGGCAGACGAGGCCTCTGAACGAACGCCCTTCCGAATTGCTGCAGGGGCGGGGTCAGCCCGAACGGGCCACCTTTCACAGGTGTCCCGTCAAGGCGAGAATTATTAAAATCAAAAGAATCAATCCGAGTCCTCCGCTCGGCCAATAGCCCCAGCCCGAGCTATAGGGCCAGGCCGGCAGCGCCCCGATTAACAGCAGAATTAGAATGATCAATAGAATGGTACCCATGGCTCCTCCTTTCTTGCACTATGTTCGCCGCAGCGAAGTACTTTGGACGTTTCCAATAACATCCACCTACCAACTGCAGCATTGCCTTTGTTTTCCGGAAGCGTACGTAGGAAGCGCCCTTCCTGTTCGCTAGCGGCAGAACAGGAAAGGGGCGCTGCTAAACAATCGGCGATTTATCCTCTGCTCTTAATCCTCGTCGAGAATTACCCGATCAACCATCACGCTGTCGCCTGTCCCAACGTAGTGAACTCGGACCGGAACCCCGACTTTCACCCTCGTCCGTACGACGTCTTCGTCGAGCACTTTACCGCTTCGCGTCACGTAGGTAACCGTCTTACCAAAATGGTAGGTTCGCGGCCCGCTGCTTTCCTTAAGCACGATTAAGCTGCCCGGGGTGTACTCCGTAATCGTGCCGCTGCCTTCCGTTGTGGTGGTTGTTGTAGTCGTCTCTGAGACTTGCGCCCATGCGAAAGGAGCTGCGATCGCAAGGGCCATAGTAACTAGTATTTTTGCATTTATTTTCCTCTTTCTGTTGTCGGCAGGTAAACACTTCACAACGAATGTTTCTCTTCGACGGAAGCGCATCCCGCGGTTTCACATGCATTAATCGCACGCTGCGCCTGGTTCGGTTGCAAAAAAGCGTCGCGCCACGAGCTGCGCGGCCCAACGCTTCAAGCTGAGGATAACATCTCCGCAGTCCGATCTTCAGTTTCGCGATTGTCTGCGCTTCCCTTCCGCTTCGGTTTGTCTACCGAGAAGCTGCCGTAACTGGTCGCGGATCTTGTCTGCAATCATCGGTCGGTTGCGACGGCCTGCTGGTGGCACCGGGCATAAAGAACAGAGAACGAGAAAGGAAAGCCCCCGGTGTTGTCAGCGAGTCACTGAGTTAGTCATAACACCACGGACTAGGTGAAACTCTGAATCATTAATCATGTTTTGATTTGCGGCGACTGGTGCCACCAGGGAATCCGAACCGTTATCAAACGTCAAAGGTGTAAGTCGAACCATGGGATAGGGGGAAATAATGAAATTATCTGTCGAAGCGAAGGTGGCAGCTTTCATAGCAGCCGGTTTTGTAGCTTTGACTGTGGGCGTGATCGCGCAAGGGAACAGTGGAGACCAAACTATGGGTCCGAACGGATTTGGCCCGACAAACAATCCGGAAGTTAGCACGCACATGAGCCAGCACGGATATGATAGCTCACTGGTGGGCCGCACCAACACCGAAGAGAACAGACACCGCACTCAGTGGCATCTTCGGAAGTGATTGTAGAATCCGCTGTCCTCAGCAGGGTATATCGTGTGGAGGCGCATATGATTACGCTGACGAAGGTCGACAACGCAAGATACTAGCGGCTCTCGATTTCCTTTGTCTCGACGCGAATCGCGTAGTGGCTCGGCTCAAGCTCGCGACCCGCTTGCTGCGCAGATACCTGGGTGAATTCTGCGCCGAACAGCAGGATTTGCGATGAGTAGTAAACCCAAAGGAGCAATGTGATGAGCGAACTGGCTGCTCCGTAGGCCGAACCGGCTGCACCGCTGCCAAGGTAGAAGCCCAGTAACCATTTCCCGATCCCAAACAAAATTGCAGTCATCACCGCGCCAACCCAGACGTCTCGCCATTGAATGCTAACATCCGGTAGGAACTTGAAAATCATCGCGAAGAGCAGGATGACCGCAGCCAAATCAAAAATGAGATAAACGCCCACGGCGACGACAATTCCGCCTGCCAACACCGATTGGACGTAATGACTAAATCCTTTCAACAGCGCTTCAATCGCCAGCGAGACCAGCAGCAGAAAGCAAATGCCAGCGACCATCGCAAACGAGAGAAAACGGGCTCGTAAAAAACCAAAAATACCCTGAGCGGGCTTCGCTTTCACGCCCCAGATTGTGTTCAACGCGTCCTGGAGCTGACCGAACACGCCGCTTGCGCCAAAAACCGCAAGCCCCACGCCGATAATAGTGGCGATGGTACTCTTGCCAGGCTGCGAAGCCTTTTCGGCGATGTTTTGCACGACCTGCACAGCTCTTGGATCGAGAAAGCAGCTCATCTGTTGTGTGATCTTGTTCCACGCCCCCGCGGGATCCTCGCGGAAAATCACTCCGACAATCGCGAGCAAAACCAAAATCAGAGGCGCGAGTGAAAAGACCGTGTAGTATGCAAGCGCCGCGCCTAATTGCGGCCCTTTGTCCTGCAAAAATTCCTGCGCCGTCTGCTTAAGCAGACCAAACGCGTTGGCGACGAACGATGACTTTGATGCCGATGAGTGTGGTTGTTTTGTCACGAGAACCCCTTCAAGCAGATCGCTGATACGCCTGTATTTGGCCGTTGCTGAGAAGCTCTGTTAAACTTTTACCGTTGGGACGCCGCACAGCGGCGTTGCTACAGGGCGTCCAGTAATGCCCGCGCTGCGAAACTTATTTTAAGATGCTGCTGAAACCGCCCATACCGCCGATGGAA
>DATFXC010000149.1:0-7726 GCA_035258625.1 Candidatus Udaeobacter sp.
GTCCGCCACCATCCCGATCAACGGCGGGGCAACCGCGTCCCCGAGCGCGTGGATAATCAAAATGTTTAACGCGAAGGCCGTCGCTCGAACCGATGGACGCGTGACGTTTGCGAGCGCGGTGTTTGAGGGGCCGGTATTAAAAAAGAGAAAGAAAAGCGCTATAAACATCAGTCCCCAAGCCAGTGGAAATGGAACGAAAACCACCGCAGCAGAGAACGGAAACGCGATCATCACCCCAATTCCTGAAACGAGAAAATAGGCGCTGGCAAAACGTTTGCGGAGCAAATCACCCGCCAGCCCTCCAAGTATCGTTGCAGTCAGCCCTGCGACTACCAGCATTCCGCCAAAGACGATGCGGCTGCTCGGCGGCAAGCCACGATGTTGCAAATAGCCGGGCACCCAGAATGAAAGGCCACCCAATGCAAACGTCAGCGCGGTCATTGCGAGAGTATTCCACACGTAGGATCTAATGCGTAGAAGCTGCAGGTAATCACGAAGCGTCGCGCGTTCGCCTGGCAATTTTTGAGAATGTTCGCGCGGATCTCGCTGCAAAAAGCAGGCTAGCCCCAGCAAAATGCCTGGCGGCGCAACTGCAAAGAAAGACGCTTGCCAGCCCCAGTGTGAAGTAACGTAGCCGCCGATGACATAACCCAGTGCGCTGCCAACCGGAATTGCAACGTAGAAATAAGAGAGGACACGCCCGCGCACCTCAATTGGGAAGAAATCCGAAATAATCGCCGGCGCTGCCGGTCCATACCCTCCCTCGCCGACTCCTACGAGGAGGCGCATCGCGAAGAGCAGCGCAAACGTGCCAGCTAAACCAGAAGCTGCTGTCGCTGCGCTCCATAAAATCACGCTCGTACCAATGATGAGCCAGCGCGACATGCGATCTGCCAGCCAACCGAAAATCGGCGCCGATATCATGTAGGTTACCAGAAACGCGGTGCCCAAAAGGCCGGTCAGTGCATGCGCGTTCGGATCGTCAGGCGCAAAAAAATGCGCCTGAATTTCGGGTTCCACGGCGGCCAATACGTATCTGTCGATGTAGTTGAAAAGATTTATACCGAGCAAAAGAAGCAGAGCAGTTTTTGCGGCCGAAGACGAGCGCGCCCTTGTTTGCATGAATAATTGCCGATTGCAGTTTGCCGTGCGCCGATTGTAAATCATAAACGATGTCGCCCCAATCCACTGCCGAATGCGCGCTCTATTTCTTTGGCCGGCCACTGGTGCGCTGCTTTTACCGTGTCACTCCGCTCGGTCTTGAGAACTTGCCGGCGGGAGGCTTTCTTCTCGTGCCCAATCATATCAGCTGGGTGGACGCCCTCGTCCTGCAGCTCGCCTGCCCGCGGCCGATCCGCTACGTCATCGACCAGGAATACTATTACAAACCAATTTTGCATCCCATCCTGCGCACGATTGGTTGCATCCCCATCAGCAAGCGCCAGTCCCATGCTGCAGTTCGCGCCGCCGCGGAAAAAATCAGCCAAGGCGAAATCGTGTGTGTGTTCCCGGAAGGCGAGTTGGAACGCAGGGGGACGCTGTTGCGTTTGCAGCGCGGTTATGAAGTCATTGCGCGGCACGCGAAGGCCCAGGTCGTTCCGGTGTGGCTCGATCAACTCTGGGGATCGATCTTTTCATTCCAGGGCGGGAAATTTTTCAGAAAATTTCCGAAGCGAATCCGGTACCCTGTTACGGTGGCCTTTGGAGAACCACTTGAGGCCAAAGCAGCCGACGTCGCGACCGTGCGCGAGGAGTTGCTCAAGCTGGGCGAATTCTGCTTCAGCCGCCGACCATCGTTGGATCGACATCTTGCCGAAGACTGCGTACGCGGCCTGAAGCGGAGACCATTCGCGACAGCAGTCATCGATGGAACCGATCACATACAGCTGAGCCGCGGGAAATTGCTCGGCGCGGCGGCAGCATTCAGCCGTTATTTGCGAAAAGAATTTCCTGATGAACGAATCGCGATCGTTTTGCCCGCAAGCAAAGGGTCGATGGTTGCCAATTTGGCCGTGATGCTGGCGAACAAAGTTCCTGTGGACCTAAATTTCACAATAGGACGCGCGGCTAATGAGTCCTGCTGCAGGCGAGCCAATCTGCGGATTGCAATCTCAGCGACGCCATTCATCGAACGCCTGAAAGATTTTCCGTGGCCGGAACGCGTTTTGAAGCTGGATGAGCTTCTCCCGCGCATGAAGAGCCAAATTGTTTTGTGGTGGATCATGGCGATGATCTTTCCCGCGCGTTTGTTTTTGCGGTTGTTGAACATCCCGAAAAAGGGCGGGCACGCCGAAGCAGTGTTGCTTTTTACAAGCGGAACCACTGGCGAACCCAAAGGCGCGGTGATGAGCCACCGCAACGTCGTGGGAAATGTCTCACAGTTCCGGGAACTGCTCGATGCAAAAAAAAGCGATGCCATCCTCGCATCGCTGCCGTTTTTCCACACGTTCGGATCGACAGTCACACTTTGGTATGTGCTCATCGAAGGTGTGCGCATTGTTACGCATCCGAATCCATTGGACGCGGCCAAATGCGCGGCGCTGATCGAGCAATACAAGCTGACGTTCCTGCTGCTGACACCCACGTTTCTGCGCCTGTATTTGCGCAAAGCTGAGCCCGAGCAGCTCAGTAGTTTGCGCCTCATCATCACCGGCGCAGAAAAATTGCCGCTCGACCTTGCGCGCCACTTTGAGGAACGCTTCCACAAAAAAGTCTTCGAAGGGTACGGACTTACTGAGACGGCGCCGGTCGTCAGCGTCAATTTGCCCGATCCCGAGCCGCCCAAGCCAAGCGAACACGTGCAATCAACGAGTCGTTTGGGATCGGTTGGCAGATTGGCGCCGGGCATCGCCGCCGAAATCCGTGAACCGGAAACTGATCAAAAACTTTCGCTGTACGACAGCGGGATGCTTTGGCTGCGCGGCGTCAACATTTTTGAAGGATATTTGGACGACCCCGAACGAACCGCAGAAATTCTGCGCGGCGGCTGGTTGAAGACTGGCGACATCGGCCGGTTCGATGAAGACGGATTCCTTTATGTCGAAGGTCGGCTCTCGCGATTCTCAAAGATCGGCGGCGAAATGGTGCCGCATGAAGCGATCGAACACAAAATAATCGAGCTAATGGGACTATCTGGAAGAGACGAACGCCCCATTGCCATTATAGGCGTGCAGGACAAGGCCAAGGGCGAAGCGCTGGTGTTGCTCAGTGCTGTTGATATTGATCTTGCCGAGCTGCGCAAGAAATTGCAGGTAGCAGGTGTCCCAAACTTGTGGATTCCAAAGCACGTCGAGCGCGTCGAAGCAATCCCAGTCCTTGCTTCGGGCAAACTCGATTTAAAGAGGTGCCAGGGACTAGTAGCTGAAGGCTAGGCGGGCAATTTTGGAATTCAGCGGCAATTAATTGTGGTTTGTCGCCAGCTTGGCTGCGAAACTCGTCACGAGCTCATTGAAGCGATCCGGCTGATCGAGAAAAACTGCGTGCGCCGCATCTTCAACTTTTTCGAAGTGCGCGTGTGGAATCTGGTTTGCAGCCGCCTGTTGGCGTGCCAGCTCACCCGATTTCGACGAGGCGATAATCAGCATTGGACAATCAATCTTCTTGAGGGCCGGGGTGCGATTCGCGCCGAACATGTCGGCGATGAGCATGGCGACACCAACGTCAGGCGGCGTTTTCATGCCGGTGCTAACCAGCCGTTCGATCGCATTGTTGCTTTGCGGTTTGCTGATGATTGCTCCCATCATGCCGTGCAAGTATTCGTTTTGATGCGCCTGGTAAACGGCAAACATCTTGAATTGCGCCGCCGTCTCTTGCGGACGCACAGCCACGCCATCGGCGCCATCTGAAATTGCCGCATCCACCAGTACAGTTCCCGCGAGATCTTTCGTGCCGTACCGCTCGACATAAGCGGCGATGTCCTGAACGCCTTGCGACCATCCAATGAGAACAGGTCGGCGCACGCCCAGCCGCTCCAGCAAAGCATGCAAATCTTGTGCGCGTGTCTCCGGTGTGTTCCCACTCGTCGTCCTTGTCGATTCGCCTTGCGAGCGAGGATCGAACGCAATGACACGATGAGTTGGAGCAAAGCGATCGATTTGTTGTCGCCAAATCTCCGCGCCCGTGCTCCATCCGGGAATGAAGACTAGCACAGGTCCGTCGCCCACCTTTCCCGCTTCAATTACCCGCAAAGAAACGCCGTCGGCCACCTGCACCATGCGTGAAGATCCCGCGCATGATTCCGCGCGCAACAACACGGCGCCGATGCAAATCAAGGCGATTGAAAGCACAGCTGATCGAGGAAGCAACGTCATTGCTGTACCGCGAATCACTGGCGAACAGCCGGATCTTCTTCTTTCATTCGCCAAGGCGAAATTTTGCCAAACAGATCGCGCGTTGCGCCAGCGATGTCTTCGGCCTTCGACACGCCGCTGTCGATCAATGCGCGCCCGGTACTCGCCCAAATCTTCCTCACAACGAGCGCGCCGTTTTCACGCACGATTCGGCCGAGATGCTGGACAGCCGCAGCGGTCGCAGATCTTCGGATGGCTTCCGGTGAATGGCGCGAAGTTAATTCGCAATAGCGCCGCGCGACTTCGCCCACGCGCAATGTGAGGAACGCGTTCGCCGCGCCGTTCGAGACACATTTCACAAGGAGCGCTGAGATGCCGCTCAAGCCAGGAATTCCGCTTTTCAGCGCCGGTACCACCGACACCGCAAGCGGCGCGACCATCTCTCCGAGGTCAAGCGATTCGAGACCGCTGGCGACGAATGCTGTGCCGCCAACATTCGCATACAATCGCACCAGTTCGCGGGGCGAAGGCCGCTGCACGTAAATGCGCGCAATCCGGCCGACCATTTGAATTTGTGTGAACAGAACGATAAGCCCGTCGAGCCGGCCATTTTGCATCAACGCGGTGCTGAGAAAAACTGTGCTTGCGGTTCTGCGGACGACCAGGTCGGCTTCCTGGGACAGGTGCGCAATGGCGGCTTCAATCTCAGCGCTTGTGCCAAGTGGCAGCTCGCGAGTTCGCGGATTATTCGCCAGGCGGGAGCGTAATGCCTGCAAATACGCTTCGTGCTTCGGCCCGGACGTCTCGTTCGGCGGCGCGAGTGCCGGTGGCAGTCGGGCGTAAGCAATCGCGCAATAGAGCGCGAAAAATCCTGCTGCCAGACAAATGCTCCAGAACACCAGGGCACCCGCGAGCGGATGAATTCTCTCCGCGAAGGAGATCAAACTCATCGCACCGGCGACGATCAGTGACAGCATGGAAACCACGCCTAGCGTGAAAAGCACCAAAATGATCCTCCTGAGACCCGAATTTTGATCCGCGGCATGTGCGCTCATTGGCAGTACAACTCTCCACCGAGTCTGCTCCGTTGCAATAGAGCTGATGGGGATCAGCGACACAGAAGGTAAAGCCGCGGTGGGCAGCGGCGAGCGAGTCGGGGCACGAGCGAGTTTCAATTTCGCGTAATCTGTGCAACGTGATCGTGTCCTTGGATGAAAAATACGTTCATCGCAATTTCGTCCGCCGGCCCGAAGCGTGATCGGTCGAAAAGCACGCGAGAGCAGCCGCTTTGGGACGAGCACGCAGCATTCATCGATCAACTCGTCGCCGACGGTTTTATTTTGATGGGCGGACCCTTGGTCGATGAGGGCGGCGCGATGTTGGTCGTGAATGCTGACGATGAAAATGACGTGCAAGAGAAATTGAAAAATGATCCCTGGATGAAACAGGGCGTTCTCAAACTGAAGAGCGTCAAGCGCTGGGAAATCTTCATCGATGTTCGCAAGTAGGTAACGCTCGCCGCACTGGCAACGCGGCAGGAAGATTTCCAGTTCGCACTGCAGCCGATCGAGCGCGAACGTGACGCCATGGAATTCGCTCGATCAACTCTCCGTTTTTTTACCTTAACCGCTCTCGGAGTCGTGTCTGTCTGCATGACGCGCGCTGACGAAAAGCCAAAGATGCGGGCAGTCGTCGCGCACGAATACGGCGCGCCCGAAGTGCTGAAGCTTGAGCAAGTGCAGCGACCAGAACTGAACGACGATGAAGCGCTCGTGCGTGTGATCGCCAGCAGCGTCAATCCAGCCGATCCCCTCACGCTCATCGGGAAATACGCTAAAGAATTCGGCACCCATCTGCCGCTGATCCCGGGTTACGACATCGCGGGTGTCGTGGATAAGACAGGTGCGAATGTTACCAGGCTCAAAGTAGGCGAGACGGTTTACGGTTATCCAACTTTCGGCGGCGGTTGGGCGGATTACGTCGCAGTCAAAGAATGGGAAGTCGCCGCGAAACCGAAGTCCCTCAACTTTGTGGAAGCCGCGGCGGTGCCGATGGGCGCGTTGACCGCGTGGCAGGCGTTGGTGGACGTAGCGAAATTGCAGTCCGGACAAACAATTCTCATTCACGGCGGCTCAGGCGGCGTTGGCAGTTTTGCTGTGCAGATCGCCAAGGCGCGCGGTGTGCGGGTCATTGCGACCGCCTCGACAGCAAACCAGGATCTTCTGAAGCAGCTCGGCGCGGACGTGGCAGTGGATTACACCAAAATGAACTTTGAAGACGTCGCCAAAGATGTGGACGCGGTGCTGGATCCACTGGGCAAAGAAACACTCGCGCGGTCGTATGGCGTGGTAAAGAAAGGCGGCATCGTCATGTCACTGGTCGCGCGACCGGATCCGGCCGAGCTTCAGAAACATGGAATCCGCGGCGCGGGAATCTCCGTTCATCCCGATGCCGACGATCTCACTGAGATCGCGCAACTAATCGATGCAGGGAAAATCAAACCAATCGTGACAGAAGTTCTTCCGCTGACTGATGCGGTAAAGGCGCAACAACAAGCCGCGACTCATCACACGCGCGGAAAAGTTGTGCTACGAATCGCAGAAGAGCCGAAAGGATAACCAATCGGTTTTTGATCGGCCGCTTCTTCTGCCGGCAATAGTTACAACGCTCCGTGGAGAGCCTTTTGGTCGATCGCCAGGTACTCGTCGCGCGGCGGACTGAAGGTATCGAGCACGCGTGTCGCCGAGAGCGTTTCCAAACCATGCGGAACATTGCTCGCGAGGTAAAAAGAATCCCCGGTTGAAAGCTCATGTGGCACGCCATCGACAATTAGCCGCATTTTGCCTTCCAGAATGTGAACGATCTGCTCCTGCGGATGCGAATGTGCCGGCATTCGACTCCCCGCGGCGAGTGTGGCGAGCATCTGATACATCGTCTTGCCGTGTGCGACCGTCCGGCGCGTGATTCCCGGACAAATTTCAATCGTCGGATTCGCTGGTTTCATTTTCGGAACATTATCCGGGATGGAATCGATGGAAAACGCAATCTTGATTCGGGATCGCGTACGTAGCGTGCTCAGCATTCGTCCCCAAAAATGTAAAGGCGTCTCTCCGCGACTGGGACGTGCCATGCGACTCCTACTGAACAAATTGTCCAATGAATAATAAGAAATATTACGTCCTCTTCCTCATATCGCTCCTGTCCGTTTGGGCGGAGTTGGCACTGAGCGGTTGTTTCAGGGGCTACTGATCAATCAGCACAGCGAGAGAGAGATTCGATCGCGAAATTGCTTGATTCCTATATTGATGGTTACAAGTCAGGCGACTACGGGAAGGTGCGTTTCGCTGCAGATGTGACGTTTGAAGGTCCTCTGACTAGCGGGAAAATCCTCGGCAAACCAGCGGTGCAAAAGTTTCTCTCGAAAGTGCACGCAAAAG